>CAYGTG010000190.1:0-7549 GCA_964352485.1 uncultured Nannocystaceae bacterium
CGCCCGCGCGCGCGCCGGTCACCGACGTATCCGAGCCGTCCCAGGCGCCGGAGGTTTTGCCATGATGTCCGGCCTCTCCTTGTTGCTCATGACGTTGGCGTTGGCGCCCGCGCCCGAGGTGGAAGAGCCGGCCACGCAGGGTCTTGGCAACTACGGGGCCACGCTCGGACAGCGTCGGGCCAAGGTCTGGGAAATCGGCGGATACGCTCGCATGCGTGGCGAGCTGCAGCACAACTACGACCTCGACCACGGGCCGACGCCTGGGGGCCAGCTGCTGTATCCGCTTCCTCTGGGGAACCCGAAGCGTCAGCTCCTGACCCGAGCAGACATGCGTCTTCGGACGGACCTCTCTGCTCACGCGCCGCGCGGTTGGATCTCCATGAACGTTCGCCTGGACGTCTTGGACAACTTCGCGCTCGGTTCGTCGCCGTCGGGAGTCCCGGCCGCCACCACGACACAGGTCTCTGGTCCGGAGGTCATTCGGGTGAAACGAGCGTTTGCCCAGGTCCTCACGCCGTTGGGCGTGATCGCGGTCGGCCGGATGGGAAACCATTGGGGGCTGGGCATGCTCGCCAACAGCGGTGACTGCACAGGGTGTGACAGCAGCGATGCGTCCGACCGGATCGCCTGGGCGCTGCCCGCGTTCAAGCACGTGTTCGCGGTGGCGTACGATATCTCCGCGTCTGGTCCCTTCGTTTCGGACGCCGTGGGCACCCGCGCGATCGGCATCGCACCACGAGCCGCCGTCCACTCCGTCACCGGTGCCTTCCTGCGGACTCGCTCTGCCAACTCACTGGCACGTCGCCGCAGCGGTGGGCGATTGACGTTCGAGTACGGCGCATACGGGTCGTATCGCTGGCAGAATCTGGACGTTCCGAGCACGTACCTCCCGCTCGCGAGCGCCGCCCCCGAGCTGGACCGCGGTCAGGTGATGATCCGCGGGTACCAGGCGGCTGCCACCGACGGGTGGCTTCGGCTGACCGGCAAGTGGTTTCGGGTGGAAGCCGAGGCGGCGTTCCTGTGGGCAAACGTCGAGCAGCCCTCGCTGATCCCCGGCGTCTCGCTTCCACAGGCCGCCACGTCCAGGCAGGGTGGCTTTGCGTTGGAGAACGATGTCGGGGAGGTCGGGGGTCGCTGGAGCGTGGGGGTCGACCTCGGATTTGCCAGCGGCGATCGGGCGCCGGGCTTCGGTGCGTACCCGGCGATCAACGGCGCAGCTCCAGTTCCGGGCGACATCGAAGGAGCACAGGCGACGCCGCCGTACGACAACGCGGTGAACAACTTTCGGTTCCACCCCGACTATCGTGTCGACCGGATCCTCTTTCGCGAGATCATCGGAACCGTCACGGACGCCACCTACGTGCGTCCTCATGCGCGGTACACCGCTTGGCGCGGCCCGACCGGACAGCTCGACGTCAACCTCGCCGGCGTGTTCTCGGCGGCGGTTGAGCCAACGTCCGCCCCAGGGCAACAACGACCCCTCGGGTTCGAGATCGATCCTTCCATCGTCTTTCGCACCAACTTCGCCCTCGAAGCCGCTTTCGAGCCGGCGCTGCTCATTCCACTGTCCGGTCTCGACAACGTCGCGGCCGGCTACGCCGCCAAGCCTGCGCAGCTCTACCGCGCCCGCTTGCAGTTCAACTTCTAACGATGTCCGTCCTACGCTCCGCTCTGATCGCTGGCCTCGCTCTCATCGGGTGCGACGGCAATGGGGCTCTTCCGCCCGATCGCACGCTCTACGAGGGGGAGGAGGAAGTTCCGCTCGATTGCATCCCCAATCTCGACGGTGTGATCGACGCACCGGAGCTTCCGTTGGTCCTCGGCGCTGAGATCACCTACCTCGTCTCTCCGCCCGGAGAGCTGCGAAGCATCGACATCGAAGGGGCTGGCGAGGAGACGACGCGCAGCTGGGACTGGTCCGTCGATCAAGCCGACGATCAGCTCGCTCGGATCTCCGCGTTCTCCACACAAGAGCGCTGGTACGCGGACCGGTTTCCACCCGATGCTTTCGTGGCGCCCTTCGATGACGGCGGCAGCACCGAAACGATCTCCCGACGCGACGACGAAGGGCTCTACGTGCTCGGGATCGCGTCGCGAGAGCCGGACCCTCCCACCGGGCGCACGCTGCTGATCTACGACGAGCCGATCTCGCTGATCCGGTTTCCCATCGAGACCGGGACCAAGTACTCGTCCTCCGCCAACGTGCAGGATGCCGTCTTCAACGGGATCCCGTACGCCGCGCGCGATACGTATGAGGTCGAGGTCTCGGCGGTCGGCGAGCTGCGGCTGCCCACGCTCACGTTTTCTCAGGCGCACCAAGTCCGGCTTCAGCTCACGGTGGAGCCCGCGCTGGGCGAAATCACCACGGTCCGCCAGGTCAGCTACTTCTTCGAGTGCTTTGGCGAGGTCGCCCGTGCGACCAGCCAGCTTGGAGAACTCGATCCAAACTTTACCGAGGCCGCCGAAGTGCGGCGACTGGGCTACTGAGCCAACTCCCACGGAGCGCACGATGAAACTCTGGAAAAACTGGAAGACCGCCTTCGACGTTTGGGAAAACAACACCGCGCAGATGCTGGACCCGATCGTCCGAAGTCCACGCGTGTTGGAGCCCGTAGGCTCGGCGCTGAGCGCCGCGATGAAGCTCAAGGCCGTGACCGATCGAGTGACCGCGGCATGGTGGAGTGCGATCGGCTTGCCGACGCGGCGCGATCAGGAGCGTGCGCTGCACAAGCTCAACACGTTGGAGAGCCGAATCCTCGACCTCGAGGAGCAGCTTGAAGACGCGGGCGTGACCGAGGCGGTGCGGTGATGGACGTCGCGGCACACTTGGAGCTCAAGCCCGCTCCGGCGATCTTGCTCGACCGGGCGGCAACTCGTGGGGCGCAGCCTCGGTACATGCTGCCTACCGACGACGGGGGATGGAAGCCGCTGACCTGGGCTGAGCACGCGGACGCCGTGTTGGACGTTGCGGCCGCACTGATCGAGCGCGGCCTGTCGGGCACGGAGCGAGTGGCGATCTTTGCCGGCAACAGCCCGGAATGGATCGAATCGGCGCTTGGAGCCCAGGCCGCCGGGTTGGTCGTGGTTCCGATCTACCCCGCATCCACTGCGGAGCAGGCCAGCTACGTTCTCGAGCACAGTGATGCTCGCGCGCTGTTCGTCGGAGGGGACGCGCTCGTCCGTCGCGCACTTCAGGCATGGGAGTCTCTCGAGAGTGTGGGTACCGTGGTGGTGCTCGACGACACGTCGGTGACCGAGGTCCTCGACGGCATGAGTGATGAAGGCGATCGGGTTCCTTCCTCGGACTGGGTGGAGCGACGCTTCGTGCACGTGAGCCAGCTTCGCGAACAGGGGCGGGCCGCCCGAAGTGCTCGTCCCACCCTCGTGGAGGACCGCCTGGCGAGCATCAAGCTGCAGGACCCGGCGCTCATGCTCTACACCAGCGGAACCACCGGTCGCCCCAAGGGCGTGCCGCTGTCGCACGAGAACATCGGGGTCAACGCCCGCGATTGGATCGTCAACAACGCGCCGGCACTCCCAGAGGATGGTGTCGATGTGCTCTGGCTCCCGATGAGTCACATCTTCGGATTCGGAGAGGCGTGTCTGGGCAACAACCTGGGCTTCACGTCCTACCTGTGCAATCCCAAGCAGGTCATGGATGTGCTCCCGAAGGTGCGTCCAAACGTCTTCATGAGCGTGCCGGCGTACTGGGAGAAGCTCGCGGGAACGTCGATTGCGATCGAGGACGACGCGGAGGCCAAACAGGCGCTGACCGAGGCCACGGGCGGTCGTCTGCAGTTTTGTCTCTCGGGGGGCGCCGGTCTCAGCATCCCCGTCAAGGAGCACTACAAGCGGTGCGGAGTGCTCATCATCGAGGGCTACGGGCTCACGGAGTGCTCGCCGACGCTCACCCTCAACCGCCCCGCCGACTACCGCTTCGACTCGGTGGGGAAGCCGTTGCCTTCCGTCGAGCTCGAGCTCGCCCCCGACGGCGAGATCCTGGCCCGTGGTCCCAGCGTGTTTGGGGGCTACCACAAAGATCCCGGGGCAACCGCGGCCGCGTTTGACGACGATGGTTGGTTTAAGACCGGCGACATCGGACGCTGGACAGAGGATGGCTTCCTGCAGATCATCGATCGCAAGAAGGAGATCCTGGTGACGGCGGGTGGCAAGAACGTTCCTCCAGCCAACATCGAGCGGCTGTTTGCGAGCGATCCTCTCTTCGCACATGTCGTTGTCTACGGGGATGGTCGCAAGTATCTCGTGGCGGGAGTCTGGCTGGACCCCGAGGTCCTCAACGAACGTCTCGTCGCGGTCGCGGCCGCCTCCGACGATGCTGGGGCCCGAGAAGCTCTGGTGCAGGCTGCGGTCGACGCGGCCAATGCAAAGCTCGCGCGCTTCGAACAGATCAAGCGCTTTCGGATCATGGAGCGCCCCCTGAGTGTCGAGGAAGGGCTGCTCACCAGCACCTTGAAGGTGCGTCGAAAGCACATCTACAAGGCGTTCTCTACAGCGTTTGAGGGGCTCTACGCATGATGAAAGGGGTCTTCAACCTGGCGCGACGCGCCAAGCAGGGGCTTCCGGACGTGGGCCGCACGCCGGCGGATGTGGTGCACTCCGAGAACAAGTGGTCTTTGCTCCGCTATCGCGCCCGCGCCGATGGCCTTGCGCCGGGGCGTCCGATCGTCTTGGTTCCTTCGCTGATCAACCGGCACTACGTACTCGACCTGATGCCGGCGAAGAGCTTCGTCGAGTACCTCGTCGACCAAGGGCGAGACGTCTACATCATCGACTGGGGAACACCGACCGCCGAGGACCGCTTCATCAGTTTCGACGACATCGCGGACCGAATCCTCGGCCGCGCGTTTCGTGTTGCGGCCAGGCTCTCGGGGAGTCCCGACGTGCACGTGCTGGGGTATTGCCTGGGTGGAACGCTCACCGCGATCCATGCCGCGGTCCGTCCCCGCCGTGTCGCCACGCTCACGGTGCTGGCCGCTCCGGTCGACTTCCACGATGACGGCCCGCTGTCGCAGTGGACCAACACGAAGAGTTTCGATCTCGATGCGCTCGTCTCGGCGACCGGACTTGTGCCCTGGCCGCTGATGCAGGCCGCGTTCTATCTGCTTCGCCCGACGATGCTGCTGTCCAAGGGCGTGACCCTGGCTGACCGGGCCTGGAACGACGAGTTCCTCGACGGCTTTCTCGCGATCGAACGCTGGGGCAACGACAACGTCTCCTTCCCCGGGGAGTGCTACAAGCGCTACATCGGGCGGCTGTATCGGGACAACGCTCTGATCCATGATGCGTTCTCGCTCAGCGGGGAGCGGGTGTTGTTGTCCAATATTCGGTGCCCCGTTCATGCGGTCACGTTCGGCCACGACAACATCGTCCCCTGGCGAAGCGCCGCGAGACTCATGGATGTGGTCGGTACGGACGACGCGAAGCACCTCCACCTTCCCGGGGGGCACGTGGGGGCGGTGGTATCCAAGAAGGCCCGGCACAAGCTATGGCCGGAGCTTCTGGAGTGGTGGCGCGAGCGTGACGACGGCCCCGCGATGCGAGCGGTCTCCGCCGACGCCGCTGGGAGCTGACATCGAGGCGGGGTAGTCTCCGGCTCATGCGGCACAGCGCGTTCGGCATCTCGGTAGCGTTTGGCATGCTCCTCGCTTGCGATGGCGGGGACCAACCGGTTCCGGCCAAGCCCACGGCGACAGCACCGAAGGCGGAAGTGTCCAAGGCGGGCCCGAACCAGCCGAGCGCTGACCCGGTGGTGAAGGTCATCCGAGACGAGGACGATGAACCCGCGGCAGCGGATGAACCCCCCGCGGAGAAGCTCGAGGACTTGGTGCCCGCACCGTTGGGGCAGGCCTACGGACAGGTCCTCGTACAAACCCGCTCCGAAGAGAATCACATTGCCGAGCTGACCATCGTGCGTGCGGAAGGTGTCAAGGCTCTGGGGGGGTCGGTGCGCTACACCGCCGAGCCCCGCGTCGTCGTCGCCAAGGCCAAGTCGAAGGTCGACGAGTCAAACCTCCTCGGGACCGGTATCTCCGTCGACATTGATGGTGACGGCAAGACGACGTCCAAGATCCAGACGAAGTGTGAGGACGGGACTGCAGTTCTCCAGACCGAACCGGCGCTTCGTCTCGAACCCGTCACGGAGCTGTCGGAGGCCGTCGCTCGGTTTGACTACGGCAAGGACGATGCTCGTGTCCTCTCGAACGCTGGAGCGGGCGCCGTGCTCTACGCGCCTTGCGACAAAGGGACGCTGATTCTCGGCCTCGATCCCTCCGGCCCGCTGAAGATGCACGAGGTTTCCAGCCCCGCGGTGTTCGTCGTGTACCGGGTCGAGGTGGAGTCTGCCGACGCGGAAGATCCCTTCACCTTGCAGAAGGTCCACAGCGGCGAGATGGCAGTCGAGCACGATCTGTATCCGTTCCGAGAGTTCTCGGTGGAGGGCGACACGGTCAAGGTCTACGCAGCCCACCTCGTGGTGTTCGCGCTCGACCCCGCGCTCGCGCTGCAACACGTGTCCCTCGAGATCGCCGGGAAGACGCCCGAGTTCGTCACGGCCTCGATCAATGAAGTCGATGCCGACGGTCAGCGAATCCGGTACGCCGACGGCTTCAAGCCGTTTTGAGCCGGTGGGCGTGACAAGCCAGGTCGCGTAGCCTAGCTACAGTGGGTGAAGGTACTCGGCCGGCTGCTCGTCACCCTCGCTTTCGTCGCTGCGTGCAAGACGGGAGGTCCACGCTTGGCGGAGGGTGCCCAGGCTCCTGCGCTCGCGGCACAGGCCCACGACGGCACCGCGGTCGACCTCTCGAAGCTGGAGGGAAGGCCCACGCTGGTCTTCTTCTATCCAAAGGACGGAACGCCGGGATGCACCAAGGAGGCGTGTGCCTTTCGGGATGTATGGAACGACTACGAGTCGGCGGGCGTCGGCATCGTTGGGGTCTCCGCAGATTCTGCCGACTCGCACAAGTCGTTCGCAGCTGAACATGAGTTGCCGTTCCCGCTGGTTGCCGATGAGGATGGAGTCTGGGCCAAAGCCTTCGGGGTCGACACGACCTTGGGCATGACGAGTCGGGAGAGCTTCTTGATCGGCCCCGGCGGGACCATTGCCAAGGTCTATCCGGGCGTGGACCCTGGGGTGCACGCTGCCGAAGTCCTGCAAGATGCACGATCGCTGCAGTGACGCGCCGTGTCGTGATGTTCAGGGCCGCAGAACAAAGTACTGACTGCCGGACATGAGTCACTGCACGGACCATCAACCGGCGATGTTGAGCTGCAGCCAGGGCGACTCCGGGTGTGTTGGTTGGTTACATTGTGCGGTGAGAGCCTTGCCGATGTGACGCGATGTCCATGTCGACCGTCCATGTCGACCGACCTTCGTCCGGTGCTCCCACAAACCGATGATTGTGGGCCGCGCCCGAATGGTCCAAGATCCCAGGGTCTCTAATGCCTGATCGCTCCACGAAGCAACCGCCCGAGGTCGATGACCTTCTGGCGCCGCCGCCCTTTGGAGTTGCTGAAACCACCGGGAATCAGC
>CAYGTG010000190.1:7559-10570 GCA_964352485.1 uncultured Nannocystaceae bacterium
GGAATCAGCTGCTTCCGATCGCGACCTCGATGGAGAACGTGTTCGACGAAGATGGCGAGCCGGAGCCCGAGCCCGAGCCCGAACCGGCCCTCGTTGCGGCTCCGGAGCCCGAAGTCGAGCCGAGTCCATCGGCGTCGATGTCTGCAGCCGCGGCGCCCGTTGCCGACCTCGATGAAGCGCCGGCCAGCTCGAGCCGCACCATGGTGGTCGCAGTGGTCGTCGTTCTCTTGTTGGGAGCCGGCGGATTCTTGTGGATGAATCGTGGTGCCGACACGAAGCCCGAGCAACCCACGAACGCCAACGCCGGCGCGGGCGCCATCGCTTCTGCCGACGAGGCGACGCCCTCCGCCGCAGCAGATGCAGCACCAGCCCGCGGCCAGTCTGCGCCTTCCGCTCCCTCGGGGGTCAGCCTCCCGACCGAGCTCGAGGCGCTTCGGAAACTTCCGTTCGCAGAGCGTCACGCTGGCTTGGCGAGCGCCTCCGGGGATGTTCCAGTTGAGCTGCACGTGGGCCTCGACCTCGTTCAGGCGCAAGAGAGCGACGAGCCGTGCCGAACCTTCTCCGATGCGCTCTCGATCGTAGAGTCCAGTGAGGACCCGACGACCTTCAAGTGGGCAGTGGACGAAGCCAGCGTTCCGACCGAGGGTGACGCTCCAAGCTGTGCCGGCCTGACCGAACGCCTCGCGGCCGCGAGAGGTCCGAGCGGAGGCGTCAAGAATCCGGAGCCCAGGCCCCGACCGACGAGTCGGGGCAACACCCGTTCAAAGCCTCGCCCTTCGCGTACCAAGCCGGTCGCCGAACCGTCTGTGCCAACGGGCCCAGCGGAGAAGAAGCCGGATGCCGCGAAGCCAAGACCACCGCCGGCGCGGGAAGCCCGCAGCGTCTCCACAAAGCTCGACGACGACCTCCGAGGTCTCGGAGAATGAGCCTACAGATCCAGGGTACTAGCAGCCTTCGGTTCGAAGACGAGAAAAGCCCAGGCTGCCATGCCCGGGCTTTTCTCGTGGCCGATGCCTGGACGGCTTCTCGGCTGCCCAACTAGAGATCGCGCAGGTCGTCGTCGAGCTTCGTCGAGACGCTCGATGGCTTCGAGGGCGATACCTTGCTCGGCTTCTTGGGCGGGCTGACTGGGGCCGTCACCGGGACGGGCGATTCTTGAGCCGCTGAGGAGGAGCCGGTGTTGCGCTTGGAGGAGCGCCGCCTCGGGCTTCGTCTGGCCTTCGGGTCTTCGGGGACGGTCTTGAACTCCTCGAATGCCTCGGTAAGACCGACACACGAGTCGTCCGGGGCGATCCCCGCTCCGGAGCCGGGCGCCGAGGTTGGCACGACGACCCGGTCGACGAGGTCTCGTTCCGCTCCGTCTTCGGGAGAGTCTTCGAGCGTCGCGAGGGCCGCTGCAAACGTGGCGCACGGACGGTCGGCATCGTTGGCTTGCCACAGGTCGAGCAGCGCGTTCCAGCGCTGGTTGACTCGCTCGTTCACGCCTTCCCGCTCTGAGAGTGCGGACAGGAGCTTTCGGCGTTGGCGAAGCGGGAGAACGGCACCGAGATCGGTGCGGTTGACTTGCGCGAGCCACACGATGGGGTTGCCCTCTGGCTTGGTGTTGGACGCAGGAAGCTCCGAGGGCAGCATCTTGTGAGAGCTTGCAGGCTTGGCCAGCCGCCTCCGTCGCTGCAAGTTCAAATACGCCGCTCGAGATCGAGGTGATCTCGGGGCTGGGCAACCATTCGAGGCTGAAGGGTCGTGATGCCTCTTCGACGAACTCGGTGAAGCGGAAACAAACCTCGCTTGCGAGTGGACGGTATCCCGGCTCCTTTGCGAGGAGGCTCTCGATCACCTGGAGGAGCGGAGCCGGGGTGTTGGGAGAGGCGAGCGCTTTGAGAACTCGCCCCGCCGAAAACATGTCGGAGGCCTCGGTCGCGGGTTCTCCTCTGCCGAGCTCTGGTGCGAGCCATTGTGGATCGACGCCCGTCATCGGCTCCTGTACTTGGCCGAGAACGCGGGCGAAGCTGAAATCGACGATCTGCAGCCGCGCGCGCCCGTCCTGCTCACCAAGCACGACGCCAGCTGGCGTGACGTGCCCGAGCACGATGCTCTGGTTGTGTAGATGCTCCAGGCCCCGAACGAGCTGGAGTCCGACTTCGGCGAGCTCGCGGTCGGGAATGGATTGACCGATCATTCCTGTCAGCGGACCGGCCACTGCCATCTCGGTGACGGCGTAGAGACTCTGGTCGACAAGCTGTCCAGCCCCCAGAGCGCTGAGGCAGTTCGGGTGGTCGACGCGTCCGAGGAGCGCCGCGACCGTACTGAACTGCTTGCGGGCGCCGGCCGACGCCGACGGGCCCACGATGCGAACGTCGACCTTGGCGGCATCGGAGAGCCGGCGCCCCACGAACCGCGTCTCAGTTCCGAGGTCCTCGCCGTCGTCCGTGAGCTCGTACAGCCCCTCAATGATCGTGCCTTTGCTTGCTCCCATGTCGCTCCCTACTTTCGGTATCTCGTTGTGCGTCGCTGGCCTCGGAAGGCCTTGAGCCCGAACGCCGGGCTCTCAGTGGATGAGCGCGTGCGCACGCCGGAACCGTTTTCACTGTACCAGAACGGCATTCCCCCACGGGATTGAGCAGTGCAGGAAGCGCGTGCAAAATGTGTGAGGCGCACAGTGATCTTGCGGCCGATGTCGCCGAAGTCTGCGTGACTCGTGTCGAAACGAGACGGCTTCTCGCGACGCGGGGGAGGACCTCGCGCCGTGGATGGGACAAGGTCGTACAGGAACTCGGAAGTGCTCCGTTGCCCTACGGCCGCATGTCTTTCGTGGCTCGGACTCCGCCGGCTCCGCCTACACGCTGCACTCCCATGACGTGGCTTAGATGGGCATCCGCGCCATCGCTTGGGCCACGGTCAACGAATCCGGTGGACCGCGATCGCTGGCGCGGCCCAGCGCTGATACGGGTGGTAGCGTGTGCGGATGAGTGCGCCTTCATTCGCAGGGTGGGGGGGGCTGTCCATCGTGG
>CAYGTG010000191.1:0-3688 GCA_964352485.1 uncultured Nannocystaceae bacterium
AACGCGCCCTGCTCCGGCGACGACGACTGCGTGGCGGAGGAGAGTGCTCAACCAGCGGCCTTGGCCGCCGAGGAAGACGCGACGAAGGACCCATACGCAGCCTGTGTCGCCGACGGCAAGGTCAGCTCCGACTTCGCCCTCGACTGTCAACGCGGAGCGCTGGAGGCGTACGAGGCCAAGGATTTCAAGACCGCCGAGGCGCTGGCCAAGAGTGTCTGCGCCGAGACGACCACCGCCGGCTGCGGGTTGTTGGGTGTGCTCCATGCGAAGGGCGAAGGCGTGCCCCAGGATGTCGCGCAGGCGCGCGGCTACCTGGTGCGTGCGTGCGAGGCCAAAGATGCCGAAGCCTGCGGCAACCTCGAGGCCCTCGACGCCGCAGTCGAGCGCGCCCGTGTCGCCAACGTCCTACCCGTCGAAGGCGCCAACGTCTCGATCGGCAGCATCGGCGTGGACGGGCTCCAGGCCACCAACCTCCAGTGCAGGCGCGAAGGCGGCGGTGGACTGTTCGGTGGTGCCATGGGTGCCCTCTCCGGCATCGCCAAGCGCAAGAAGCGACTCATGGCATGCGGTAGCAGCCCCGAGGATGTTCGGGTTCGATGGACGACCGAAGGCGGCCGCATCAAGACCGTGGAGGTCGAAGCGTCCTCCAAGAAGGTGAACAGCTGCGTGAAGAAGGCGCTCAAGGGCGCGAGCGCTGCGTTCGGTGGAACGTGTGCCGCGACCTTCCACATTGGAGAATGAGCGGCGCTGGTCATGACCGTCGTCGGCGAACGATGGTCACGACTCCGCGATCCGCCAGTCCTCGAAGCGAAGCGGATCGGCAACGAACGCAGACGCGAGCTCCTGGGCAGCATCAGCACCCAGGACGCCGTCGGGGCCGATGGTGATGAGCTTGGCGTAGACCACGGCGTGCACCCGGTCCTCGACGCGCAGCACAGAGTCGACCTGAAGCAGGCGTCCATCGAAGCCGGTCGCCCGGGTGTCGATGACGTATCGCTGCCCGGGCTTGAGCTCCCGGCGATAGACGAGGCGCTGCTCGGCCACGACCGGCTTGCAGCGAGACTTCCACAGCCGCGTGAACAAACCCGACCGAAAAACCCAGTCGGTCCGTCCGAACTCGGCGACCCTGGCGTAGGCCGCCTGGTTCATATGCATGTTGAAGTCGCTCTCCGAGAGCAGCACGCGCCGTCGAAGGCGGGACACCAGTTTTTTCTCCCGGCTCAAGCCCGCGCGGACGACCAGGGGCAGCATTCGAGCCGAGTAGCGGAGCATGGACGGCGTCTTAGCCGGACTCGAGCGTCGCGGCAAGAAGACCTCGCTCCAGCGTCCGTTGGTTCTCCACCGCGTTGGGTCCGACCTTCTCCGTGGTAGATCTCGATGCGGGTGGGGATGATGAGCTTCAACAGCAGCGCGGGGTGTTCGCTCGTTCTCGCCGGTTTGGTGCTCGCGTGCGGGGGAACGCAGGACGCGGCGGCAGAGGGTTCGGGTTCGGACACGACCGCAGCAGAACCGGAGACCACCACCAGCCCCGCGACCACGACAGCGACCTCCAGCGACGAGTCTTCGACCAGCCCAGCCGACGGGTCAACGTCGGCCGACGCCGGCTCGACCGGCGCCGCACAGACGAGCGACACCGGGGACACCTCGTCCGCGTCCACGGGAGTGGCCGACACCGAAGCCGGCCCGCTGGAGTTCCTCGCGGTGACCTTCAACACCGGAGGCCACGCCAACGGTGAGGATGATGTCGCCGACGAGTGGTACGGCAATGGCCTGTCCTGGACACCCGCCGTGGAGCAGACTCGTGCGTTCTTCGACGCCTTGCAGCCGGACGTCGTGGTGTTCCAGGAGATCTTCCATAGCCCCGACTGCGTCGGTATTCCTGCCGAGTTCCACGCGGGCTACGTGTGCGAGGACTGGTCCGAAGGCGACCCCACGGTGGCGCAGCTGGTCCTCGGAGACGACTACCAGATCGCGTGTCACATCGGAAAGACCGACAAGTGCGCCGCGGTCAGGACCTCCTTTGGCACCTTCGCCGGATGCGACTCCGACTACTGCATCGAAGGACTCGCCGGAGGGACCGTCGATGGCTGCGGAAACGGGTCTCGAGTCGGCCGCGGCGTCATCGAGCTCGTCGGTGGCGGCGAGCTCACCGTGGTCAACGTCCACGGAACCTCGGGCATCCTGCCCGAAGATCAATTCTGCCGGGTGGACCAGGTCAACCAGGTGTTCCTCGACCTCGACGGTCAACCCGGAGCCAGCGGGGAACGCAACCTGGTGCTTGGCGACTTCAACACCGACCCCGCCCGCAGCGTGTTGTTCGACTTCAGTGCGCAGCGCTGGAACGACTTCGTGGGTGACGACCTCCCATTCCACTTCATCACCGATGTGGGCACCAATGTGCTGCCGACCTACGCGGGAGTCGGCAACATCGACCACCAGGTCAGCGACACCTTCGATGGGGAGTGCTGGCACCCTGGGATTACTCCAGGCTACGACCCCGTCGTCGATTTCAGCTACTTCGACCACGTCCCCGCCGTCTGCCAGCTCTCCGCCGCGCGATAGCAGGCGCTCCGCAGCGTGCGGCGACGGCCGAGGAAAATCCAGGCGTCCCTTGGGCGACGGACCCTACACCAAACCGCCGGGGCTGGCCTCCAACGAAGGCGCCGTGTACGTCGTGGCCGGGCACGGCGGGACGGGAGTGTCAACGGGCAGCAGGTCTTCGGCGTCAACGTGGATGACGGAACGGGCTACGACGCGTGGGCCTCGGCTCAATCCGAGGACAACGAAGTCAGCGGCACCAACATCGACGCGTCCCTCTTTGTGCCCGGGCAAAACGTGGTCACCGCGATCGTCAAGCAGTCGAGCGAAGGCTCGAGTGACCTCTCCTTCGAGATGCAAATGATCGTCACCAACATGGTCGACGTGCCTGAGCCACCCGGCGGCTCCAGCTCGGGCGGCGACGGCGACGGCAGCGGGGATGACTCCACCACCGCTGGGGGGTCCGCAGGCGGAGGTGGTGGTGGCAACAACGGCCTCACCGGGGGCGGGGATGGCCCCGACCGACGATGCACCACCCCATCCCGGCGCCGACGACGAGGCGGCGGGGTGCGGATGCACCTCCGGCCAAGACAGCGCGCCGTGGTGGGCACTGGTTGGCGTCTGGTTGTTTCGCCGCCGCCGCGCGTAGGCTGCCCTTCAAGGGCAGGCCTGCTCCAGCTGAGCAACGCTTGCTCATGTCCACGCCCCCTGCACGAGCCTTTCCAGTGGGAACGGTATTTGCAACACTCTGTCGGCAATGACCTGGCAAGTGGACAAGCTCTCGACGGAACACGGAATCAACTTCGATCCAGACTGCCGACAGTACTTGGAGACCGTGGGCGCGGCCGCGGGCGGACTCTTCGGCTGGCAGCGAAGCGCCTCGGGCGAGCCGGAGTCGGCGCCAATGCTCAAGGACGTGCCGGACATCTTCGGCATCATGGAGATGTTCGCCTACTACGGAGCCCCGGACTCAGAGCTCCACTTTTGGGATCGCAAGCTGCTCCAGCACGCCTATGTCATCGCGAAGAGCTACGGCGGGGATCCTGTGGTCCAGGTGACGCAGGGCAAACACGCCGGAAAGGTCCTGCTCACCAATCACGAGGGCTGGTTCGGTGGTTTTGAGTTCCTCGCGGGTATTCCCGAAGGCGAG
>CAYGTG010000191.1:3698-10525 GCA_964352485.1 uncultured Nannocystaceae bacterium
AGCGCCCCCCTGAGCGCGGGGCCCCCGAGCTCGAGTCGCTCCGCCAGCTCCGCCACATCCTCGGCGTCGTCAAGGCCGCCCTGGAGGAGAAGCACGCCGAGAGCGTCGACTACGCCGAGGAGGACGAGGCGGACGAGTTTGCCGAAGTGGCTGGCCTGGAGTCGGCAGCCGAGCTTGGCCAACTGACCACCGATCAGGTCGTGGACATCCTGCTCAACGAAGAACTCGATGGTGCGACGGTGCTCGGAGACTCGTTCCCGGCATTCCATCGCAACCTCCTCGCTGCGCAGGGGAAGGCCCTTGGCGTGACCGTGAAGGCGACCGACGACTCGGCGCCCGGCGAGGTCACCCTGATCCCGGAGGGCGGGTCCTGGAAACGGGTGGCAGAGCTGCTGGATGTGAACTTCTACGATCTGCTGGAGGAAGCAGATCTGATGATTGGCGCGGTCGCTCCCGGGCTCGTCATCCACGGCGATGTCCACGTCTCCCAGAGCATTCAGTCAAAAGAGCTGTTGCTCGGAACGAAGGGGCACGCCACGCGAGAGGGTCACTACTTCGTCCTGATCCTCGGAGACCTCATCGTCGATGGGGACCTCGAAGTCGTGCAATACCACGACCTCGTGGTGCGCGGCTCGATCAAGGCACGCTCCATCAAAGGCTACTCCTCCAACCTCTTCGCCACCGGCGCGATCACAGCCGAGCAACCCGTGTTCTGGGAAGAGAGTGACGAAGGTGGCGTACTTTGGGGCGCCACTCTCACCACCCCGCTGTACGTACGTCTGGGAACCATCACCGACGTCGAGCTCGAGGGCGAGCACCGCATCGCAACCAGCGAAGACCGAGACGAGGAGCTCGCGCTCCGAGAAGCAGTCGCGGAGCTCGGTGGTCCCCAGCTGGAATGGGGCGACTTCCACGAGCTGCACACGTTCATCGCGCAGATCATTGCCCAAGGAAAGGGCGACCACTTCGTGGCGGCCTACGTGAAGGCACTCGAAGGGAAAAAGTAGCCGCCCGCGCCGTCCGAAGAAGACCCCGAAAAGCTCGAGCTGCTTGCCACCTGCGTCCTCCGCGGCCGCGTATCCGACATGGGCGGTGTCTTGACCTGCGCGCGCAGTTCCAAGCAGCTGTAGTACGCTCCGCCCATGGCCGACAGCGGAGCCCAGGACACCCCCGACACCCACCTCGGCGACCTGATCTTCGACTGGAACACCCGCAACCGTCGAGGGCCACTCTCCCCGCTACAGCGGCACAAGCTGTCGTTCTTCGACGAGACCCTGCGCGACGGCATCCAGTCGCCGTCGGTTCGGGATCCCAGCATTGAAGAGAAGCAGGAGATCCTTCGCCTGACCGCGAGCCTGGGTATCGACGCCGTCGACCTCGGCCTGCCGGGCGCGGGAGAACGAGCCGTCCGAGACGTGACCGCGCTGATCGGGTACGCCCAGAGAGAGAAGCTCGGCATCGAGTTCGCCTGCGCGGGTCGAACCCACGCCAACGACATCAACGCGATCGCCGACATCGCGCAGAAGACCGGCGAAGAGATCACCGTCTACGCCTTCCTCGGCAGCAGCCCCATCCGGCTCTACGCCGAGAACTGGCACAAGGACCTCCTGCTCGAGCGCACCGTCATGGCCGCTGACCTGTGCCGCGAGCACGGGCTGCCGATGACCTTCGTCACCGAAGACACCACCCGAACGCCTCCCGCAACCCTCGACACCTTGTTCCGGGCTGCTGTGGACCACGGCGTCACCCGGCTGTGCCTGTGCGACACCGTTGGCCATGCGACCCCCGAGGGCGTGATGGATCTGATCTCGTTCACGCGCCTGCTGCTGGAGTCGATGGGAGCCGAGCACGTCGGCATCGACTGGCACGGACACAACGACCGCGGCCTGGGCGTCATCAACAACCTGCGCGCGATCGAGGCCGGAGCCGACCGGATCCATGGCACCGCACTCGGCATCGGAGAACGGGTGGGCAACGCGGCCCTCGATCAAACGCTCATGAACCTCAAGCTCATGGGGGAGCTCGGCGACCGCGATCTCACCAACCTCGTCCCGTGGTGCCGCACCGTGGCCCGAGCGGTGGGCGTGCCCATCCCGGGCCAGTACCCGCTCGTCGGCGACGACGCTTTCCGCACCGCCACCGGCGTGCACGCGGCCGCCGTCATCAAGGCGATCAACAAGGGCGACGCAGGCCTCGCGGATCAGATCTACTCCGGCGTCCCTGCCGGGTGGTTCGGCAAGCGCCAGTCGATCGAGATCGGCTTCATGTCCGGCGAAAGCAACGTGGTGTACTGGCTGAAGTCCCGCGGCATCGACCCGGAGGAGGGACTGGTAAAGCACATCTTCGGGGTCGCCAAGAAGACCGACCACATCCTCGACGACGAAGAGGTCAACGCCGCGATCGAGCGGTACCGCGCGGGCTGAACAAGCCACCGCACCCACGCGTTCACCATCGGCGCCAAGCGAGCGATGGCCGAACATGGGTTGATGTCTCCCGTTGGCGCAGTCCTGGCCACATGGCCCGCCAAGACCAAGGGCGCGATCAGGCTCGTGGACTGACAACGAGGCATTTTTCCACGAAGGAGGGAATCCAAAGCGCCCCAGGCAAGACTACCCAAGAGCCCGCTCCACGCGACAGGATCGTCGCCTCTATCTGCGGACTCTAACCCCTAGCTTGGACCTTTGATGATGAAGAACCCTTTGACTTGGCTGCTTCCGTGCGCCGCCGTTTTGACCGGCGCCCTGCTCTCCAACCCCGCCCAAGCCGGCATTCCAGAGTGCAACGGCATGCGGCTCGAGGACGCGTTCAGCTGCGAGATTCGAGGCAGCCTCGAGTGCGAAGCGGGCTGTGAAGACGTGGGCGTCTACAAGAAAGCCTGCGCGACACAGCTCCACCTCGTCTGCCAGGACACCTGCACGCTCGACCCCGAGCCCACATGTACGGACTCCTGCACCGAGCAATGCGCGAGCGACTGCGATGCCGGCGTCAACGTCATCTGCCAGCACAACTGCTTCGGAGAGTGTGTCGGAGCGTGCGACGCCCAGTGCTCGGATGCCGACGACCCCGAGACGTGCCAAGCATCGTGTGAAGCCACCTGCGACGGAGAGTGCGACAGCCAGTGTGCAGCCACCGTCAACGGGTCCTGCTACCAGCACTGCGTGGAATGCTGCGGCGGGTCGTGCGGCGCACAGGCAAACATGACGTGCCAGACCGATTGCCAGGAGGAGGAGTTCGAGAGTTGTGAGTACGAGTTCCGTGCCGACTGCGACGCCTCGTGCACCGGCGACGGCGCGCTGTTCTGTGACGGCGAGTTCGTCATGGCTGGACCGGAGTTGAACACCTGCCTCGACGCACTCGTCGCCATCGGCGTCATGGAGGTCGAGGACGCGATCGACGACGTACTCGACGACGTGGTCGTGCAGAGCCCTTCAGGTTGCACCGCCGGAGCACGTGGCGGCGCTGGCGGCTTGGCGAGTTTGTTCGTGTTCGGAATCCTGCTCGCCGGCCGGCGACGACGCTAAACCGTCTCAAGATCGACCACCTGTGCTGAACCGGGTCACCGCCACCCGGCCGGCTGGATCTTGTGCGACCCAGTCAAACCCCGATGAGGCAGGATGACCCTATCCCGCAAACCGACCGTCCCGAATCAAAATCTCGATTCGCGGGCACGAACAGTGCGATATCGTAGATAGTGTTCGGTATGGATCGCTGGGACGACGACGACGCCTTCCGGGTCGCACGAGAGTTGCATGGTGGTCCAGGCGTGAGCGCGATCCAAACGTCCACCACCGCCAACTGCGGTTTGGCCCGCGCCCCCATGGCGGCGCTCGATGCTCTCATCGAGACAGCGTGGTCCTTCCCTAGCTTCCGCATCAGCTACGGAGCGTTCGACGGGCCCAGAGCCATTCGGTTCCACGCCAGTGCCGGCTCCGAGCGCCACGCTGCTTTGGACGGAATCCGGGTCGACCTCTCCGACGCACCGCGGCTCATTGAAGCCCTCCGCAACGCCGACGCCCCTGTTCCATTCGAAGACGCCGGATCCGACTCCCGGATGCGGGCGATAGCGCCAGCGCTCGCCGAGCTTGGAGCCCGGTCGGTACTCATCCTGCCCATCCGCCGCGAGCGCGAAGTACAACCGTTCGGCATCGTGATGATGGACCAGGACAAGGCTCGCACGTGGGGTCCCAAGGAGGGCGCTGCGCTGGATCGAATGGGCCCCCTCATCGCGCTCACCCTCGAGCACGTCGAAGCCAAAGCAGAGCTCGAGAGTCGCCGGACCAGCTCCTCACGACACGAGCGACGCATCACCGCCATGCGTGGCCTGATCTCCGGCGTTGCGATGGACGCCCAGCGCCTCCTCGGTGCGCTCCGACCCAACGTCGACAACGACCAAACCAGCCAGAGCCTGCTCGGTCAGCTCGAGCGACTCGTCGACGACCTCGACCGCGTGCAGCACGGCCCAAGCCGGCTCACCCACCCGTTCGACCTCGCACCTGTCATCCGTGAGCTCGCACCGGGACTTCGCGCCCTCACCACCGCCAACATCTGCATCGACGGGTTTTCCGACGGACTCATCGGAGTCCAGGCCAACCGCACCGGTGTGGAGCGGGTGCTCGTCAACCTCATCGCGCATGTCACCCGCGAGGCGACGCGTTCACAGACGCTCACCCTCGAGCTCTCACATCCGACCCACCGAGGCGGGCCTCAGCTTCGCATCCACGGAAGTGCGCTGCACGTCGATGACGCGCTCAGTCGCATCGGAGGCGGCGAGCGCTTCGAGTCCGCCGCCCAAATCGACCCTGGCCTCTGGCAGGTCCGCTGTGAGGCGCTCCTGCAGGACATCCGGCTGCGCCTCGAGGACGACGTCCTGGTGCTCGAGTTTCCTCCGGCTGCGCTCAACCGCGGCGCAGCGAAGACCGCCGGTTAACACGCCCTCAGGATTCGGGAACGGCCTTGAGTTTTGGCGCGCGAACGATGCGAGCCGGTACGCCGATGGCGGTTGAGCCCGCCGGGACGTCGTTGAGCACGAGCGAGTTCGGTGCAATGCGGGCGCCGTCGCCGATCTTGACCGGGCCGACCAACACGGCGCCCGTTCCGATGAAGACGTCGTTGCCGATCTCGGGTACGCCCGGCCGGTCAACCGTCGTCGCGAGGGTGACGTTGTGCATCAGGCCAACGCGGTCTCCGAACTTCACCTTGGGGTGAATGAGGATGTCCTTGGCATGAATCAGGTGCGGGGCTTCGCCAAACTCCACCGTGTCGGCAACGTGGCAGCCGACGGTGACGTTGGTTGCAAGGAACCCGACCCGGTACACCTTGTTCGCAACCCACCGCGCTGGCCCCGGAAGCGTGTTCTTCCACTGACCGAAACGGTAGACGGCCATGACCCAGGTACCGGGCTCGGTGACCCGGCCTCCATGGCGTCGAAAGTCGCTACGTAGCTTCTCGAACATGCGGTGCGCCTCGCGTGCACCCTCGCACGACATCGCGCGAGGAGCAACGGATCACGCTCTCAGTTCGCGTCGCCCATCATCGGCAGCAGACGGTCCACGATGTGTTTGACCGTGCCCTTGCCCTTGATTCCGCCCTCGATCTTGGTGCCACCAAAGCGACCGTCGGGAGCGGGCAACGCGAATCGCGGAATCATGGTGCCCCCGTACCCGGCGCTCTCGAGCCGTTCCTTGTCGACGTCGGCGTCGTACTCGAGGAACTTGATCCCCGCGAGCTCATCATCGAGTTCGCCCCGCTCCAGCGCCGCATGAAACTCCTGGCATGGGCCGCACCAGCTCGCCCCCACGTAGACCACGACGCGCTCGCTCGCCGCCGCCGCGACCACGCCGCGAACCTCTTCGGCCACGTCTTGGCCCGGGGCAGCAGGCACAAATCGCGGCTTCGACGTCGCAACAGCGGCGGCCGCTTGGGGCGCACCCTTCGCTTCGGGTGCGGGGCTCTTGCCAGAGCAGCCGGCCCACAGGAGCAACAGGAGGTAGCGTGCGCACCTCATAGGCCGGCCATCATAGACGTAAAGCGCGGGTAAGGAGGGCTCATTCAAGACCATGAAATGTCCGCGCTTTTTTCAGGCCGGCGCCACACCGCGAAGCCCGCCTCTTGGCAGAGCGCTGTGGGTGCACAGGTTGTCTAGGTCATCATGAAGTGGTCCTGGAAACTCGGCCGATTCGCAGGAATCGACGCCTACGTACACGCCTCATTCTTGCTGCTGGTTGCCTGGGCCGCCTGGGCTGCCTACCAAGGCGCCGGCACGGGGTTGGCCGCGGTGCTCGGCGTCGTGTTCCTGGTCGGCGTGTTCGGGTCCGTCCTCCTACACGAGTTCGGACACGCTCTCACCGCCCGGCACTACGGCATTCGCACCCGGCGCATCGTGCTGTGGCCGATGGGCGGCGTCGCCCAACTCGAGGCCAACCCTCGCACTCCGAAGCAAGAGCTCCACATCGCGCTGGCGGGTCCTGCCGTCAACTTCGCGATCGCGGGCGGCCTTTGGGCCCTCGTGCACCTGGTCGGCCTCCCCGCCTATGGTCTGCTCGGGTCGCTGATCGTGGCCAACCTGACGCTCGGACTGTTCAACCTGGTGCCCGCGTTCCCCATGGACGGAGGCCGGATCCTGCGGGCGTTCCTCGCCACCCGGCTCGGAGGCAGACGCGCAAGCGACATCGCGGTGAAGATCGGCAAAGCAGCCGCCGCCGCTTTCATCGTCGCGGGCTTCTTCGGCAACACCTTGCTCATCCTCGTGGGCGCGTTTGTCTGGTTCGCCGCTGGAGCCGAGGGCCGTCGCAACCCCTACGCCCAGACTGCCCAGCCTGCCCGATATC
>CAYGTG010000192.1:0-10496 GCA_964352485.1 uncultured Nannocystaceae bacterium
CGAAATGCTGCTGAGGGGATGGTTGCACGTTCGCGATCGACGTGAGGACGAAGTGGTCGTAGGAACAGGAGATGACGTGGCAACTGGGTTTCTCGGACCTTTCCGATCGACTCGAGCAGCTCAAGAAGCAGGGGGACCCGCTGGCTCGACTCGCTGAAGTCGTCGACTTCGAGATGTTCCGCGCACAAGTTGGACGGATCTGGGAGAACCCCGAGCGCAAGTCTGCTGCGGGGCGCAAGCCGAAGGATCCGGTGCTGATGTTGAAGGTGCTGGTGATTCAGGCGCTCTACAATCTTTCGGACGACCAAACCGAGTATCAGATTCGAGATCGGCTTTCGTTCATGTCGTTCTTGGGGCTTGGGCTGGGGGAGGCAGTGCCGGACGCGAAGACGATCTGGGCGTTTCGAGAGCGTCTGAAGGAGAAGAACCTGTTTGACGAGGTGTTTGGGCGATTCGAGCAGCACTTGAACGCAGAAGGCTATCGAGCGTCGAAGGGCAACATCGTGGACGCGTGCATCATCCGGGTGCCTCGCAGCCTCAACAGCCGTGCGGAGAACGAGCAGCTGAAGAAAGGTGAGACGCCGGAGTCGTTCGAGGGAGACGAGAACAAGAACAAGGATGTCGACCGGCTCATGGCGGAGCGGGGGCTTTGTGGCCACTTCAACGAGCGAGGCACGCGGTCGACCCCGCTGAGTGAGGAGCAGAGGCAACGGAATCGGGAACGGTCCCGCACGCGGGCTCGTGTGGAACACGTATTCGGATGGCAGGCGCAACGAGCAGGAGGAGCGATGGTGCGGGTCATAGGAAAGGCCCGAGCCGACCTCGTCATCGGAATGCGAAACCTGGTCTACAACATGTTGAGATTCGGTCTTCTCAGCAGACGACCGACCACGGCTTGAGCATCAACGAAGGCGGCCGACAATCGCAACGTCCGGCCGGGAAGTCCGCTCCACAGGATCGAGTCGCCCCTTGAAACGTCGTGTCTCGACGTACATTCGCTTTCGACGGCGGTGAATTGACCTGAAGTGACAGACACACGCCACGGTGAACACGTCGGGAGCCAATAGATAGAGGTGCCTAGAGGGCGTGTCGCAGCTGCGTCGTCGCCGCTACGGCTCGTCGGGGCTGCACGAGGACGACACGTCCGTCTTGTGCTTCTGGCTCTTGAAGCAGATCTCGGACGTCGTGTAGCAGAACCGGTCGGCGGGGACCGTGAAGTTGCCGGCGTGCGTGGGCTGTCCGACGGTGAAGCAGTAGGCGGTCTCCTGCGGCGCGCACGTGCCTGAGCAGAACTCGGGTTTGGCGAAACATTTGCCGTCCTGCCCGGCCTCACACCACCAGTCCCGCGTCGTGCAGCTGCCTTCGGCGGCAAGCATCAGAGCAAGAAGCGCGAAGGTGGCCGCGTGCCGCATGCGCCGAGATTAGCAGGCTGAAATAGCTCGGCCCTCACCGGCTCAGCTTCGCTCTACACCCGGCAGCAGCTCCCCGGCGCTCCACGGCGCACCTGCCGCCCTCTCCTGCTGCTCGTCGTACTCATCCTTCCCGGATTTTTCCCACTTCATTTCGCCTAACTAATTAAACGAAATGAAGTGGTCTGCGGCGTGCGAGCAGAACCACGCGCACCGGGTCCACCTGATCCAAGCTGAAGTGGCGAGACTGCAGGGCCGCGACGAAGAGGCCAGGGCCGAGTACGCCCGCGCCGCGGAGCATGCCAAGCGCGAGCGTTTCATGGCCGAGGAGGCGCTCGCTCATGAGCTTGCGGGGCGTCACCACCTGGCCTGTGGCGACGAGATCACCGGCCGTCGATCCCGGTGCCCCACTGCAGCGTCTCCGAGACACGAGCGATGGCGCTTGTTGCTCATTTCGTCGCGCCGTATAAAGAATCAGTGCCAAACCTACAGTGGTTCCAGCGCCTTACGAGCAATTTGGCCCTCGACGATGGAGGCTACCCAACAGACGACTCCCAAGTGTTGGTAGTCTACGACGAGGGCGCCCTCAAAGACTCGATGATGCTGGAGGGTTTCGCAGACCACAGCGTGACCAACCCGGACCTCGGCTTTCGTGTGCAACGCTTGTTCAGCCTGGGTGGGGACGAGTTGATTCTCATCACGCAGGCGGGAGTCAACGACGGCGTCTACGTACTTGAGCCCGACTGGGGCTTGCTCACCGTGGAGGAGTTGGACGGAACATTTGAACTCTCTGCAAACGGGCAGCACAAGACGCCGCCCCTTGCTCATTTCGTCGGCATGGACGCCAGCACCTACGAAGCGCTCGATCCAGCGGAACGAGTGGAGGTGTTCAAGGAGAAGTTCGCGATCTACCGTATCTGCGCCACCCTGGAGGAGCTTGAGGGAAAGCTCCGCGTGATGGATAGCAACGACTTCGAGTGCTGAGTTTCGTGGTGACGCGGACCGACCAGCAAGACCCAGAGCGGGTTGATGGCTGACTCGCGCAGCGCGACGGGCTGATCGCCGGTTTGGCGACGCTCGTCGCGGCCGCGAGCACAGCAGACCGAGACCCAGTTGACGCGGATGCGCGAATAGCGCGCGCCTTCGTAGACCTCCGCTATGTCCTTCAGTCGAGAGATGAGCCCCAGGCCCGCGGCCGGTGAGCCAGGCCCGAGGCTCTCATACGTGGGGGTGCTGTTCGGCTCAGCGATCTGCGAGCAGGCGGGCCATCTCCGTGAGGCGCGCGCGAAGCGTGGCGCCGGCCGTGGAGGCGAACGCCGAGGTCGGTGCAGCGCCGGCAGACGGAGCTGCGGGGGACGGTCCTGCACGAGACGATGCTGCGGGAGACGATGCTGCGGGAGACGATGGGGGCTGGGCTCGCCTGGCACGGGACGGTGCCGAGGGGGCGCGCCGCCCATGGAGCCTGACGATGCCGCTGGAGAGCTCCCTTGGGGGATCGCTGCCCCTCGAGAAATCGACGGCGGCGAGGCGGCAGGCGGAGCACCCGGCGCGGCCGCGCCCAGACGAGCGCAGCGCCTCTCGCATCTTGCCCACCTTCGCCCAGATCGGAACATTGTTGTTGGCAAGATCTTGGCGCCAGCGAGTCCGAGGTGGCCGCCGGCAACAGTGTGGGCTGGGCCGCGCTGATCGCCGCGGCGGAAGCGGAGGTCGGTGGCGTGGCGTTCGAGGCCCAGACCGAAGGTGGAGATGACCGTTTTGAAATCGAGGTTCTCACCGACGAAGGGATCTGGGAGGTCGAGCTGAGCGGTGACGGCACCGTGCTCGAGGTCGAACTCGAAGACGAAGACGAGTGGGAAGACGACGAGGAGCTCGAGGACGACGACGACGACGACGACGACGACGGCGACGACCACGACGACGACCACGACGACGACCCCGACCACGACGAGTAGCTCCCTCGAGCATCCGGATCGAATCAAGACTGCTCGGGGCCGAGCGCCGCGGAGCTCGTTCCCGTCTGAGCCCCGTGACGCGTGGATAGACTGTTCTCAAGGGCGGACGCCTCTGCTTTTGCGCGAGCATGGACGACGCGTTACGGTTCGGTCATGGCTTATCGGTTGAATCGTGCTGGTCTCGCACTCGTACTCGTCGCGGCCTGTTCAACAGAACCAGGTGGCGACGAACCCGGGGATACCGAGAGTGCTGAAGCCGGTTCCGATGCGAGCGGTAGCGGGGGCTCCGCGGAACCCCTCGACAGGTCTGACGCCCCAAGAGCCTACGCCGAGGCGCGCTGCGAAGTTGCTGCAGCGTGTGCATGTGGCGCCAATGCGCTCGCGGACGAAGCGTGTGTCGCTGAAGCCGAGCAGCGCTTTCAGATCCTGCTCGACGACGCAGAAGCGGCGGGTCTCTCCTATGACCCCGAGTGTGGCGCGGAGCTGGTCCCCACCCAATGGACCGGCTGCGAGACCCTCGTGGAGAGCCTGCAGCAGGATCCGCAGTATCAGGATCCGATCGCAGACTTCCCGGTGTGTGGAGCGTGCACACGGTTTCTCTTCGGCGATCTGGGTGCCGGAGCGCCCTGCGGTGTTGCAAACGCTCCCTCCATCTTTGCGTGCGAGCAGGGCCTCTCGTGCCGTCGCGGCCAGTGCACGGATCCGTGCGAGCAGGCCGAAGTTGGTGAGAACTGCGAGGAGACGTTTTGCGAGTCAGGTCTACAGTGCGATTTCACGGTGTTCGGAGAGTGGACGTGCGTCGAGCCTCCCGCTGGCGGGTGCGGCGAAGGCGAAGTCTGCGATGCGGATGAATTCTGCGACATCTGGGAGACCGTCACTTGCGTCCCGCGCCGGCCCGTCGATGAGACATGTAGGCGCAACGAATGCTCCACGGATGCGTTCTGCGATGGAGGAGCATCCGGCGGAGCGGAGGGGGTCTGCGCCGAGAAACAAGCCGATGGCTCTCCTTGCACGGCCAGAGAGCAGTGTGTCGCTGACTGGTGCGACGACGGACAATGCGGCACCGGTGCGCCGCTGGTCTGCGTGTTCGAGTAGGCATTCTCGAATCCGTTCTCCGGATGCGTTAGGGGCCGTCCCCAATTCGGTGGGACGGTCAGAGGGGTGTCAGCGGAGTCCAGGCCAAGGCACGAAGAGGGCGTTTGTCGGGCACAAGCAACCGATGAGGAACGACGGCATGGGCTCTGGGGACGCCGCTATGGCCGTTTCATCGAGTTGGGGACGCCTGTTCTGATCTCGACACGCTCTCGACCTGGCTCGAACGCGCAGTCACGGCCGCGTCGATCGACGCGGTGTTTCAGGCCAGCTAGATCCGCCGCAGCTCCGGGTCCCGCCCAAACGCCTGCACATACCCCGCCGGCACACCCGGGCACGCCGCCCTCGCACCGCACCCCTCACACACCCCCGCGTACGTCCGCGACGCCCCCGCGATCGCGAACTTCGCATGCGGCCCAAGCACGCACGTGGGCAGGCCCGAGGTCACCACCTCGAGCCCCGACTGCCGGGCCATCGCGGCGGCGTGCAGCACTCGCGGGGCAACCATGCCCAAGCGAGGCAGCGACAGCCCCGTCGGTTGCGGGCCGAACGAGCTCGCCCCCCGGCTGCATCGACTCGTCGCCCTGCGGCACTGGTTCGGGGCCGCCCGCCACGCCAGGGAGGACGACCCCGAGCGACCCGCGATGCGCGATGACCTGGGTCTAGCGCTGGCACATGCGTTCGCGACCCAGCCCGGATCCGCCGAGAGCATGCTCGAAGAGCTCGTCGCGGCCCTCAGGGCGTGATCGTTCGAGCCCTGAGCACGGCCTGTGCGAGAAACTCGATCGGTTTGGGTGTAGCGCAGCCGGTGCGTTGCGCGTACTTCCGCCACCATGCGTGGCGTCCCTCTGATCGTGTCTTGCCTCTTGGCGCTCGGCGCTTGTGACTCCGACGGCAGCGACGGGGCTTCCGACACCGAAGCGGGCGCGAGCAGCGGCACGGATGGCTCGGCCGACGCCGGCGAGAGCGACGACCCCTCCGGACCCAACAGCACCAGCGGGGCGTCCGAAACGACCGACCCATCCGCGCCCGGCGAGACCAGCGATGGAGAGACCGGCGTCGACCCGACCGACGACCCCACGACGGACTCGGAGACCGGCGGCGAGACCAGCGACGGGGAGACAAGCGCGGGCGACACCACGACCGGTGGCATGGAGGAGCCCCAGCTGCCGCCCGGCGACGTCGAGTCGCTGATCGCCTGGCTCGAGGGCGGGGAATACACAGACTGGGAAGCCGAGTCGGGCATCCACGAGTCCACCGGCCCTCACTTCGGCAACGTGCGCACCTTCTTCAACAACGTGCTGTTTGATTCGTTCGAGGACGGCAATGGCGTGCACCCGATCGGCGCCGCCAACGTCAAGGAACTCTACGGACCGGGCAACAGCATTCGCGGCTGGGCCGTGATGATCAAGCGCCAGGAGGACGCGGGCCAGTGGTACTGGTTCGAGGTCTGGGACGCCGAGGTCCTGGCCGACACCGTCGCGTGGGACGTCTGCGAGAACTGCCACGGCGACGGCACCGACAACGTGCTCACGCCCTGGCCCCTGCAGTAGGGCGCTACTCCGGGCCGTCTTCGGGCGGGACGATGGCGACCGCGGTGGTGCCCGTGCGGTCTGCGACAGGGTGCCCTTGCAGTGCTGCCGCGCGAGGTTGATCGCAGCGCGTTCGGCATGGGTGACGGCGACGACCAACATGGAACGGCGACAGGATCCGCTCGGCGTTATCATCCCGCACGTGACGGACTTGCTCCCCTTGACTCGAATCTGCGCCATCCAGGGGTCTGGACTCCTCTCCCCGATGGCGGGCCAGACCGTGCGCACCCGGGGCGTCGTCACCGGCCACGCGCGCAAGGGCTATTTCGTGCAGGACCCGGTGGGCTCCAAGGACCCACTCGTGTCTGACGCGGTGTTCGTCTACAGCCCGCGGCAAAAGGCCAAAGTGGGACTGCACCTCGAGCTCGAGGGGCGCGTGCTCGACTACGTGGGCGGCGACAACGGCCGACCCACGACCCAGCTCAAGCCTTTCGAAGCGAAGCTCGTTCCTGGCGATGCTCCGTCGATCGAACCGGTGTGGCTGACCGCGGATTTCCTCCCCGACGACGAGGAGGGACTCGCCCGAGTCCTCAACGGCCTCGAGGCAATGCTGGTCGGGATCCCGAAGGACTCCACGTTCATCGCGCCGAGCAATCCGTTCGGCGATTACGTGTGTGCTCCCCCCGGCCTCAGCGGCACCCGCACGGTTCACGGAGGTGTTGTGATCGATCCTGCACGTCCCCACCGGTGGCTCCCCGGATTTCGCGTGCTCGACTACGACCGCGCTCCGGTGGTGAACGTTGGCGCCACGCTGCTGGCCCCGGTCATCGGGCCGCTGAACTATCGCTCCGAGGCCTATCAAATCGTCGCCCGGGGCACCATCGAGGTCGACGACGCGCGGCCGGTGGTGCAGCCCAAGGTCTCTCTCACCAGCGATGGCGAAGGCATCACCATCCTTACGCTCAACGGCTTCAACCTCGACGTGCACGTGGAACAGGCCCACATGGTCAAGGACGCGGATCGCGACATTGATGACGACCGCCTCTACGGTCGGTTCGAGATGCTCGCGGGGGCCATCGTGGACGAGGCGGGGGCGCCCGACATCGTCGCGCTCCAGGAGATCCAAGACAACGACGGCGCCGAACTCAGCTCGGTCGTCGACGCGTCGGAGACGTACGAGCAGCTGATCAAGGATGTGCTGCGTCTGGGCGGTCCGAAATACCGCTGGGCGGATATTCCTCCGGAACTCGATGCCGATGGCGGACAACCGGGCGGGAACATCCGCAACGGGTATTTGTACAACCCTCAGCGGGTGGAGCTGCGCCGCAAGTCCATGCGACGCCTGGGCGATGGTGCCGAGGCCTTCGAGGGCTCACGCAAGCCGCTGCTCGCGAGCTTTGAGGTGCTGGGGCAGGACCGGGACCTCGTCGTCGTCAATGTGCACCTGGCCAGCAAGCGCCACCAGAACAGCGTGTTTGCGCCCCAGAGGCCTGGCTTCGATGAGAAAGAGAAGACCCGCGTCGCGCAGGCCCGGATCATTCGCGCCGCGGTGGACGAGGTCCAAGAAGCCGGCCTGGACTACTACGTCACCGGTGACTTCAACGACTTCGAGTTTAGCTCAACCCTGCGCACGCTGTGTGGGGACGACAGCGTCAACATGGTGGAGACCCTGCCGCCAAGCGAGCGGTACGACTACAACCACCGCGGCCAGCTCCAGGTCTTGATGCACGGGGTGGTCTCCAAGCGAGCGTTCGACGCTGGTGCGGTGGAGTACGAGGTGCTGCATGGGAATGAGTTGAATGGTGTTGATCCTGGGGGGGTCGGCGGTAAGGCGAGCGACCACGCGTACGTGCTGGCGCGGGTTCGTGTGGGGCTGATGGGAGCTTGAGCTCTACGCCACCTGTGAAGCGGCGCGCAGCGGGGACTCGGCCAAGGTTGAGGTGGTCTACGGCTGCCCCCACCCGCCGCCTGATGGGGGCAGCGGCGTCACCGCGCTCGCTCAGCCGCACCCGTGGGCAGGCCAGGATGCGCGTCCAGCCACGCCCGGATCTTGGCGGCGTCCTGCGCGTCGACGTCGCTGAGGCTGCCCTCGAGGCTCTCGAGGGCACGCTCGGCGAGCACCCGCGCGCGCGCTCGATCTCCACCGCCCGCCACCAGCGCGTGCGCGAGCGTGAAGTCGACATAGGCCCGTCGGGGCCCATACGCTTTCTGGGCAGCCAGGCCCACCTGCGCACGCTCGAGCAGCTCCATCCCCTCAGTGAGCTTGCCCTTCAAGACCGTCGCCTCCCCCAAAGCGGCGAGCACGAAGGACGCACCTTCGCTGCCAGGGCCTTTGAGCGCCTCCTCTTGGGCGAGGGCGGACTCATACGCCTCGAGCGCCTCGTCATATCGACCGAGTTGTACGAGCGCACCGCCCCGGCCCTCGTACGCGGTGGACTTATCTTGGTGCGCCCCTTCGAACTCGCGCTCGGCGAGCACGAGGACCCGGTCGAAGTACTCGATCGCCCGCGCAGCTCGCCCCTGAACCCGATGGAGCCTGCCGAGGTTCAGCAGCGGCGCGACCGAGCCCGGGGAGTTCTCGCCGCCGACCTCCTCGATGATCGACAGCGCCTGCTCGTAGTGCTCGATGGCCTCGTCGTATCGGCCGAGATTCTTGTAGGCGACCGCCAGGTTGTTGAGCGCGGCGGCGACGGCAGCGGTCCGTGGCCCCATCCTCTCGGCGTACATCTCATGGACGGTCTTGAACTCTCGGAGGGCGCGCTCGTGGTCGCCCTGCTGGCTAGCCGCCGCGGCTCGGATCGCCCGCGTCTTGGCCAGCGCGGGGTGCCGCAGCCCGTGCACCGCGCTCAAGATCTCGAGAGCCTGTTCGACGTGCTCGATGGCCGCGTCGAGGCGGCTCGACTGAAACTCGATCGACGCGAGGTCCGTGAGCGTGTCGCCAACCACGGGGTGCTGAGCGCCATAAAGGGTGCGCCGCAGCTCGAGCGCCTGGTTCATCATCTGCAGCGCCTCGTCGAGGCGGCCAAGATCGAGCAGGCTGAGCGCCATGTCATTGTACGTTGTGGCAACGAACGGACTCTCGGGCCCGAAGTTTTCTTCGAAGATCTCGAGGGCGCGCTTCTGGTGCTCGAGCGAAGCTTCTGTTTCGTAGCGACTACCCAGCAGAGCGGCCCATCGACGCTCGAGGCGGGCCTCGAGCAGCTCGGTCCCCTCGCCACTGCGGGCGAGCGCGGTCTGGGCGTCGCGGACCCAGTCGTCGCCGCGCTCCTTGAGACCTAGACTGATGCCCTCCACGCCCACCAGCGCTGTCGCAGCCGCAGCCGCGAGGCGATCCAGCCGCGCCTCACCAGCCATCCAATAGGCCTCGCGCAGATCGGCCGACGCCGGCTTGTAGGCGCCGTCTCGACGGTGAATCGAACCTCGACGGTAGAGAGCCTCCGCCAAGAGACCTCGAGCGCCGTGCTCTCGAGCGAGACGAACCGTGGTGTCGGCCGCCTCGAGCGCCTCGTCGGTCCGGCTGGCAGAGGACAGCACCAGCGCGCGTTGACCCTGGGCTCGAACGTCCCGCTCGACCTCGGAGTCCACGGCGGCCAGCCCGACCTCGTGCCGCAGCGCCGCCTCGTCCTTGCAGTCTTCGATGCGAGGCAGCTGTAGCGTGGCGTCCAAGGCGGTGGAGATCGCGCTGCTATCGAGGGTGCGGAGGGTCTCGAGAAGCTGCTCCAGCGCCGAGAGACGGGTGTCGAGGCACGCCCGCGGATCGAGCGGGTTGGGGTCCTCAGTGCCCACTTCAAGCAGGCAGACCTCCTCGCGAAGCTCGGACCACGTCGCGACATAGCTCTCGATACGCGCCTCGACCCGCTCACCGAGGACGCCTGCGAACGCCCGCCCATCGGACTCGAAGGCCAGGTTCAAGTCCGCGCGTTGCTGAGGACTCCAGACCTCCTGCACGCGGTTGGCCTCGGAGGTACACGCTTCCGCGATGCGGGCTTGCTCGAGCTTCGCCGTCCCGAAGACCGCGGCCCCTGCCGCCGCGAGGCCCCCCAGCGCGACCCACCGGCGCCTCGCTCGGCGAGGATCCCTCGCCAGCGCTGCCAGGAGCTCGTGCATCGACGGCCATCGATCGTCCACCCTTGGCGCGAGACCCCGTGTCAGGATGCGGTCGATCCATCCGGGGACGCCATCGGCTTGCTCCGAACCCTTCAAGCCCGCTCGCTTGAGCGCGATCAGCTCGGGCAGAGTCTGTGCGGTGAAGGGTCGACGCCGATGCAGCGCCTCATACAGCGAAACGCAGAACCCGTAGACATCCGCCCTCGCGTCGACGTCCGAGCCGACGTGCTGCTCGGGCGCCATATAGCTCGGCGTGCCGAGCACGGTGCCCGCTCGCGTCAGATCGTCATCGGCCAGCCACTGCTGCGATTCGTCGCTCGAATCGTACGACATCGAGGAGTCCCTGCCCTGGCGGACGATTCCGAAGTCGGTCACCCGCACCCGTCCATCGACCCCCATGAGGA
>CAYGTG010000193.1:0-8348 GCA_964352485.1 uncultured Nannocystaceae bacterium
CGCAGCCGCCGGGCTACGCGCCCGCTCCGGGGACCTACGGAGGCCACCCCGCGGCTGGGCGTCAGTCGTACGCCTCGCCAGGCGCATACGGGGCCGCAGCAACTCCCGCCGCGAGTTCGGGCGGCGCCGCGCCTCGAGCTCCCGCGGCTGCCCCACCGCCCGAAGAGCCTCCAGTCGACGGCTTCGCGCCCGATTTTCCAGCACGCCACGTCAACACGGCGGACCAAGAACCCCTTCGGGCGCCTCCAAAGACCGCCGAGGTTCGAGCCGCAGCGTCAGGCACCGAGCCTCGCCGCACGCGCCGAACCACCGCGCTCAACGGCCGGCTCGAGCAGCTCCAGCTCTCGAGCCTGCTGGTGATGATGGAGATGGAGCGCAAGGACGGTCTCCTGGCCCTCAAGGACAGTCGGACAGGCATCGTTGGCCGCATCTTCCTTCGGCGAGGACAGGTCATCTGCGCGAAGCTGGGCGACACGGACACCGGCAAGGAGTGTGTCTACGACATGCTGGGCTGGAAGGCCGGCACGTTCAGCTTCAACGCGATGGAAGTGGAGATGGAGGACACGATCAACTCCTCCACCACGCACCTCCTCATGGAGGGTGCTCGCTTGATCGATGAAGCCAATCGCGACGAAGGATTCTGAGGGCGCGTGGCCACGCAACAGACGCGGGATGCCACCGAGAACCGGATCGCACCAACAATGGGGGGTGCGGACGAGCTGCTCGACGTGCTGCCCGAGGGCGGTCCCGCGGATGGTGCGTTCGCCGGCTACGCGGGGTCTCAGAAGGTCCGGTGGTTCATTGGGTCTTCGATGGCTCTGGGCGCGATCGCGGCAGTGTGGGGCGGATTTTGGTACGCGGACTACGTTCGCGACCAAGCGCGCCGCGGCATCAAGCCCGAGTACAACAACCCACGCACCGACGTGTCTGCAGAAGACCGCGTCATGCATTGGGACAGCGGGGCTGCGCGCCTGGGCCTCGCAAACGAGGGCGTGAATCTCATCGTCCTGCCTGACCGCGAGCTGCGGCTCGCCGACGGCTACGACAGCGCGCAGCTGAGCGTCCGCGTCGAGGACGGGCGCACCGTAAAACTTCGTGTCCTCACCGGGCGCATCGACGTGACGCGCACCGACAAGTGAGTTCAAAGCTCGCGGTCCTCGGGCAGTGGCACGATGTCCGCCAGCATCTCCGGCCACGGCGCGGAGAATCGCATCCGCTGCCCAGAGACGGGATGCGGGACCTCGAGCACGTGGGCGTGAAGCGCTTGACGTGGCAACCCCACCGCCGCGGAGACCTCATCCATGCTCAGCACGCCGTCCGCCATCTCCCGGAAGAGACGTTCGTCGACCCCATACAGCTTGTCGCCGAGGAGCGGCGCGCCGTGGAGCGCAAGGTGAACCCGAATTTGGTGCTGGCGGCCGGTGAGCGGGAGGCAGCGGATGAGCGTGACCGGCTCACCACGAAAGGACCCGTGCTCCAGTGGCACCACGTCCGTCTGCGCATGCGCGCCTCCGTCTTCGATCGCAACCGCCCCCATCTTGATGCTGATCGTAGAGCTTGGGTCGAACGCCAGCGGGATGTCGATGCGCACCGGCGCGTCGATCGTTCCTCGAGCAATCGCGAGGTACTCCTTGTGAACCTCTCGCCGCGCGAATGATCGCTTGAGAACTCCAGCTGGCGATGGCGGATCTCGGCGCGAACGCACCGCGCCACCACGGGCGAGCGCCAGGACACCGGATGTTTCTCGGTCGATGCGATGCGCCATCTGCCACGGATGGTCGGCACCCAACCGAGTCCGCATCACGGCCGTGAGCGTGTGGCGGTGGTAGCGAGCCGTCGGATGGACCGGCAACCCAGACGGCTTGTCGATGATCATCAACGAAGCATCCCGATAGATTTCCTCGTAGTGCATCGGCACCGGCGGCTCGTCGGGCGCCGGACGCCGGAGGATGAGCGTGTCTGCGGTCCGCACCCGATGCGACGCCCGCGTGATGACCGCGCCGTCCTCGACCCGAAGCTGGCCGAGCCCAATGATCGCCTGAATCCGGTTCCGCGACAGGCGCCCGATGCGGACCTGCAGGAACCGATCGACGCGATATCCGTTCAAACCTTCCTCGACGACGAACCGAATCTCGATCCAATCGGGGTTGGCAGCCTCCCCGGGCGGTTTGGGGTATAGTGTAGGCCTCATGAGCACCAAAGCCGGCAAAGATAACAATCCCAACGCTTCCGGCCCTGGGGATGAGAGCAGCGAAGGAGGACTCGTTCCGGCGATTCTAGCTGGTGCAGGCATCCTCGCGGTGGTCGGTTTGCTTGTCTTCTGGCCCTCCGGCGACGACGACGCGAAGGGCGGCAAGGAGAAGGACGGCGCGGTCGCGGACGGACGCGGGAAAGCATCGCGAACCAACGGGGGCAAGAACAAGCCCGACGCACGCGGCGGTGGCGGCGTGGCGGTGCGCGCTGTCGACGACGCGACCCCAGGCGGTTCCGCAGTGGGCAAAGTCAATCCTCGCATGCTTCCCAAGTCGGTCGGCATGGCACCGGGCTTGCCCGAGGAGGAGGAGCCTCCAAAGTTCAAGGACGTGCAGGACGAGATCGCCTGGTACGAGACCAAGCTGCAGACCGCCAACACCCAGGTGGAAGCGCGGCGCAAGAACGCCGCGCGCCTGACCAAGATGAAAGAAAAAGCCGAGGACAGCCCAGATCCCGGCGGCGCCCTGGCTCGCTACGAGAAGAGCAAGAAGATCGTCGAAGGCAACCTGACCAAGGCGGAGGCCAAGGTCGCGACGATCGAGAAGAAGCTCTCCGAACTCCGCGGCGAGTAGTCGGCAGCCCGCAGCCGACGCTAGCGCTCCTGCGCGTTCACAGGCAGGGTGCGCAGGATGACGCGCGCCAGGTGGTTTGGTACGAGGAGCTGCTGCGCCGGGCTGTTCGCGCTGGCGATGCTGAGTTGCAAAGCGCAGCCGCAGACCACTGAGCCCGCGGCCGCCGAGTGCCCAACGGACACAATTGCGGAGCCCGACGAGCCCGACGAGCCCGAGGGCAGCGCCAGGGCGACGATGGAGGCGTACATCGTCGCGCACTACGACAAGCACGAGGCCCAGGTCGCGATGCGCGACGGCGTGAAACTGTTCACCACCGTCTACACGCCCAAGGACACCTCCGGGCCCGTCCCGATCATGCTCAAACGAACGCCCTACTCGGTCTCGCCGTATGGCGATACGCAAATGCCGACCAGTCTGGGACCCAGCGAAGCGATCGCGCGCAAGGGCTGGATCTTCGTCTACCAAGACGTGCGGGGCCGCTTCATGTCGCAGGGGCGCTTCCTCAACATGACGCCACATCTTTCGGACGCTGACCCCAAGGCGGTCGACGAGAGCACCGACACCTACGACACGATCGAGTGGCTGCTGGGCAACGTCCAAGGCCACAACGGCCGCGTGGGTCAGTGGGGCATCTCGTACCCCGGCTTCTACGCCGCGGCGGGCATGATCAACGCGCACCCTGCCCTGCGCGCGGTCTCGCCCCAAGCACCGATCGCCGACTGGTTCTTCGACGACTTCCACCACCACGGGGCCTTCTTCCTCCCGCACGCGTTCAACTTCCTCGCGGTATTTGGACAAAAGCGACGCGGGACCACCACGCAGTGGCCACCGCGATTTCAGCACGGGACGACCGACGGGTATGCGTTCTTTGACGCCCTTGGGCCGCTCAAGAACGCCAACGAGCGCTACCTCCACGGTGAGATCGCGTTTTGGAATGCGATCGTGGAGCACCCCAACTACGACGCGTTCTGGCAGTCCCGCAACCTTCTCCCCCACCTGCACGACGTCGCGCCCGCGGTCATGACCGTCGGCGGGTGGTTCGACGCCGAAGACCTCTACGGGCCTCTACACATCTATCAGGCGATCGAGGCCAACGATTCAGGCGCGTCCAACATGCTCGTGATGGGCCCTTGGCCGCACGGTGGATGGGCTCGCACCACCGGACGACGGCTGGGCAACATCGACTTTGGCGCGGATACGTCGGAGTTCTATCAATCCGAGATCGAGGCTCGATTCTTCGAGCATCACTTGGCCGATGGCGCCGACCCGAAGCTGCCCGAAGCCTACGTATTCGAGACCGGACGCAATCGCTGGCGCCAGTTCGATGCATGGCCTCCCGCGACGGGTGAGCGAACCCTGTTCTTCGGAGATGGGGTGTTGCAGGACGCGAAGCCGACCGCGAAGTCGGCTTCGGATGCATACGTCAGCGACCCTGAGCACCCGGTCCCGTTCACCGAGGATATCGCGGAGCGAATGACCCGCGAGTACATGACGGACGACCAGCGGTTTGCCGCTCGCCGCCCCGACGTGCTGACCTACCAGACCGAAGCGCTCACCGAGCCCCTCACGATCGCAGGGCCGCTCTCGGCGACGCTGCTCGTCTCCACGACAGGCCATGATGCCGACTTCGTGGTGAAGCTCATCGACGTCTTCCCCAATGACGCCACGATGCCCGATGCCGACGGCACTGTCCGGCCGCTGTCCGGCTACCAGATGATGGTGCGCTCCGAGGTCTTCCGGGCTCGGTTTCGCGACGACTACGCCGCGCCCAAGCCCATGAAGCCCGGCCGCGTCGAGACCGTCGAGGTGCCGCTGCAGGACGTCCTGCACACGTTCGAGCCCGGCCATCGCGTCATGATCCAGGTCCAGAGCACGTGGTTCCCGTTGGTCGACCGCAACCCGCAGTCCTGGGTGGAGAACATCTTCGACGCGGACGAGTCCGACTTCATCAGCGCCACGCACACGGTGTGGCGGGATGCAGCTCACGCCTCGTACATCTCGTTTGGCGAGCTTGCGTCACAGTGATGCAGCGGCACGCTCTCCCGACTCGAACGCCGCCTCGACGCTTCCGCCGTTGATGGAGGTTGCCGTCCAATCCCCGGCGAAGCGGAGGTTTCCAATGCGCGCGTCCGCGGGCTCGAGGCGAGCGTCCACCGTGCCTGGAAGCGTCAAGACATAGCGTTCGGTGGGCTCGACATTGAGCCGAGTGTAGCGGTGTTGGACCACACCAGGCCCAAGCCCCGCAGCCGACGCCCACCGGTCGATCGCACCATCGATATCCAGCGGGTCATCCGTCGGGGTCGTATCGACCAGGTAGAACAAGCGAGTCGGCGGACCTTCGCTTTGCCAGTCCTCGGATCGCAGTACCTCGGAGAGATCTGCAAACGTCGGCATCCCGGAGCGAAATCCGGTGGTAATGCCCGTCGTTTGGGGACCCTGCTTCAGCCACACCTGAGCGGCGGCCGTGCCGACCGAAGCCATCTGGTTCAGCGCCGCTCGAATGTGCGGATGCCGTTGAGCGAGCGGACGCAGCGCGCCTCTGAGCGCCGGGCCCGGGATCGCCACGATCACGTCGTCGAAGTCCCGCTCGACCCTCAACGTCGCGCCCCCACGCGGCCCGATCGCGACCCGAGGCGCGTTGGGCCAGACCCGAAGGCCGGCGTGCAGAACGAGCGGATCGTGTTCAGGGACCACATGCCCCTGCAGCTCTCTGGTCTCCAGACGGCCTCCGCTCCTATCGGTTCGAAGCCGCTGGACCTCGTGCATCCAGACAAAACCGACGCCCCGACGACGAAGGACGTCGTACGCGGGGGCAAACGCGGTATCTCCCATCCCGTGACGCAGCAGCCAGAACGGAGCGCCACGATACGAGAAGAGAATCCGGGCGATTGAACGCAGCGCCGCGCCGGCAGCCACAGCGCCGGCGTTGCTCCCCGAGCGTCCATCGGGATATGCGAAGGTCATGTCGTAGAAGGCGCGGAGGATCGGAGCCTGACATGCAGCAGCCGACGCACCGTGACGTGCAAGCCAATCGCGCAGGTCGTACCTGTCCACCGTGGACCACCCTCCTGCCGGGAGATCCCGCAACAATCCTGTACCGACCACTTTGGCCAGCGAGACCAACGTCGCGGCGAGACGAGCCCCCTGAACCGTTCTGGGAACGCTCGCTGCGAGCGATGTCGCGAGCCGGAGCACCTGGCCGGGACGCCATGGCGCCAGCGGCCCCGCATCACCAGGTCGACCGGGCCGCGTCGGCAGCCGCACCGACCACGGGCGTTGTGCGTCAGTGCTCCACACCGAGAAGGTGTGCCGGGGCGAGAACGCGTCGTCGAAGGTCCTGCACCGCGGCGAAGCATCGGGACCGAGCTCCTCGAGGACACGCCGCACTGCACCGAAGGCGCGCTCGTAGAACCCCATCCAGACATGCAGGCCGTGTTCCTCGATGCGCCAACCACGGGTCGGGTCCCGGCCCGTGGCCCCTTTGCCACCGAGCCGCCACGACCGCTCTACGACGGTCACCGCGTTCCGCTCCCGCAGGGCCGGAGTCGCCGTCAAGGCCAACGCAGCCGCGACTCCCGAGCATCCCCCGCCAAGGACCAGCACCTTGCGCTGCCGAGTCACATCCGCCTCCGCCACCACGCACGGCGCACCACCTTGCCATCGCCAAAGGTGAACCCGAGCGTCAGTGACAATGCACCAAGAGGCTCCCCGGGCAGAGTCCAACGCCCATCGGGATACTCGACCGATACGGACCGCATGGTTGCAGAAGCCTCCAGATGAAACACGGTGAAGGGAAGCATCACCCACTCGTCGATCCGGTGACGCGCGCGCCGACCCGACCGGACGTCGAGGATCTGCTTGCGCAGGTACAGCCGCGGACGCGCAACGCGGAGCAGCCAACGCATCGTCCGCATCGCGTGGATCAGCCGTGGGGATGCGAGCACCCGCTGCTCGGTCCGAACCCGAAGGCGGTGGGTGCCCGAGGCGATCAGGTCAAACCCATCGGGGTGCTCGAGGATCCGCCCCATCCTCTTGGCAAAGCCATACACCTCCCTGCCAAAGAGGATCGGCAAGTAGGCGTCGGGATACACTTCCGGGAGGTAGAAGCCGGGACCTCGTGGACCCCAACACGGTACGAAGCCAGCGACCTCACGGTAACCGTGGTCGCGATGGTCTCCCATCGCGTGCAGAGCCCGACAGCCCTCGACCTTCGAAAGCACCAGCAGCGACAGGTTGGCAAGTCCTGGAATCGGTCGTAGCCCTCGCGGCAGTACGTGGGCAACCGGTCCTCGAACCAACACCGACATCGCGTCGTACGGACCAAACCGATACGGCCCCGGTACGAGGCCCCCTGTATCGTCGGCGAAGAAGTCATCGTCACGGCGCAGCTGGCCGTCCCTCCACCGTTCGAGTCGACGCGCCTCCTCGCACAGCAGCTGCAACGTGTGCTCTGGCCCCAGGAGTTCGGCAAGATGCTCTGGTTGGACCTCCGCGACGCGGCAGCCCGCACGCGCGCGAAGGCGACCGGTTCGGACGAGGCACGCGGGAGCTTCACGAAACTCGAGCAGACCGGCCTGTCCATGGACCTCGAGCTCCCCCTGCGCGAGGAGGACAAGTGCTCCAGGGGCCACAACGAGCACCTCACCGGGCTCGAGCGTTTGCCACGGCAAGGACGCCTCGCGCACGGTTTCGTGCAGACCGGGCACCGACAGCATCAGCCGACCCTCCACGCCGGCACACCAGCCCGCGTGCACGCATGACGGCAAACCACGGGCCGCGCCCGCTGCATGAAAAACTCGGAGAGGATGGCTCGGCGGGGCCCGGTGAGCACCCGCGCTGCCGCAATGCCCGAAATGGTCGCGGCCTCGACACAAGTAGAATTCACGTTGGTGCGGGTCCACGTGCCCGCGAACACCACGTTGTCGAGACCCGTCTCATGGGCTTCGGGGCGAAGCGCGGAGGTTCCGACGGCCGCTCCGTCGCACAGATCGCTGGGAGCCACGTTGGCCCGCACAAGCTGGGCCCGAAGCCGCTGCGGACCACTGCGGTCCAGGGGATCGTGCAAGACGGACCAGTCGAAGCCCCCGTCGCGACGTCGTGCGCCCGGCCAAAGCCTGGCGGCGTGGGATTCGAGCTGAGCTTCGAGTGCTTCGAGTGCCTGGGCGTCGGATTCGTCTTCGTGCTGAGGGGTACCGCTCGCAGCGAGGTCGAATGCGTAGCTTCCGCACAGGTAGTGCGAAGAGCGAGGGCCACCTTCGCCCCACCCCTCGAGGTCCACGACATCGGACATGTCCGCCCAAATTGAATAGGGCAAGGCCCACGACACCATCGCCGCGCGAGGCCGAGTCCACCCCAACCCCTCCATCGACGGTGAGCACCAAAGCTGCGCCGCAACGGAGGGCACCAGGTTGACGCCCTGCGCGAACGCCCGAAGCCGCGGGGAGACCTCGAGAATCGAGGCGACACAAGAGGCTCTCGAACCATGACCCCGCAACGCGCCGGCTGGGAGGGCGAGGATCACCT
>CAYGTG010000193.1:8358-10473 GCA_964352485.1 uncultured Nannocystaceae bacterium
CAAAGTCCTCGCCGTCGAGGAGCGCTCGGACCTCTCCCAACTCCGGGTCGGTCTCGAAGCGAGCGCCAGCAGCCCGCAGCGCGTCACCGTCTTCCAGCTGGGACCAATCCGGCTCGGTCGACCAGCAGCGCAAACCGGCGAAGGTCTGAAGAGGCTGATACACGCCTCGGGGCCGAGCCTGCTCGCGAAACATCAGCCGCTGCACGCGGCGCTTGGCCGGGCACAGTTCCACCGAAGCAAGCCGGTGGAAGAACTCGAAGCGGACCTGCCGCGACTTGAGGACCTCGTACATTGGGGAGATCAACGCCTCGCCCATGCCGGCTCCGACCAAGTACGCCGCGGCGCCCCGGTATCCGAAGTATGCGCGCAGGAAGAATCGGGTGGCGGTACCAGCCTCGAAGTCCGGCTGGGCGAGGTCGCCGCCGCGGTATTGGAACGTCGCGTCGTACGGCACGCGCACCAGGGGCCATTGCTCGAGCAGGGCCCGAGATGCACCGTGGCGATGCAGCCACGCCCGAAACTCGAGGTGGTTGACCCGGTCGAGATCGAAGTCGGCAAGGATGCGGTATTGGGGGTCGGTCAGCGCGAGAAAGAAGGCCGAAAAAAACTCGATCGCGTTGCGGGCGTTGTGCAATCCGGACCGACGGGCGACGGCCCGGTCAAGCCATGGCAACAGCCGTTGCACCCGGCGGACCCAGCGACGCGCGAGCACGATGTCCGGATGTCCCGGATCACCCCGCACGGCACGAGCCCGCGCGGCAAGGTCCTCGACAGCCGCCCTCGACAACCCCTGCAGCACCCTGCGAACCACGCGACCGAAACGCGGAGGCAGAGCGTCATCCCCCGGCTGAGGCCGGCGACCGGACCGACCCGAGAAGTTCCGCAGGTTGGAACGGAGGACCGCTGCGACTCGCGAAAGCAGTAGCGCCGGGTGATCCTCCCGGGGGTCCTCCCCCGCCACAGCTGCGTTCCGCTCGAACTGCACATCCCAAACCTCGTACCCATCGGGGCTTGGCAAGCCGACCGGCGTATAGGCATGCGGGACCAGGATGTCTTCGAGTGACGAAATCGGGCAGTCCGCAGGCTTCGTCCACGCGCCCAAGACTTCGCGGGCCATGCGAAACGCGTTGTCGTAGAACCCGAACCACACGTGGAGCCCGTGCTCCTCGTTCCGCATCCCCGCGCGTGGATTTCGACCGCTGGCCAGCTTGCCACCAAGCCGCCACCCCATCTGATAGACCGTGACCTCGTAGGTCTGGCGCAGTGCTTCGGTTGCAGACAGCTCGTACGCGGCCGTGAGTCCGGAGAGACCACCGCCGATGATTGCGACCCTGCGCCTGCGGGGTCCGGGAGTCCCCGGGACCGCGGATGAATCGAGACGTTGGGCTCCAGCGGGACTTGCGACCATGCACGGCAGAGGTCTTCGCCGCGCAGATTGTGATCCCGGTTTTCTTTGGGACGCTTCCGCCCTGCAGCACCGCGCCTCAGACCCCGGGTAGCGCCGTCCGCATCAACGAATCGTAGACCTCAGAACGAGGCGTACCCGACTCGACCATCGAGCGGGCGTTGGCGAGTTCTTCGTCGATGAGCTTCGCGAAGCTCTCGAAGGGCTGGGCACCGGAGAGGAAGCGACCGTTGATGAAGAACGCTGGCGTGCCGCGTGCGCCAAGCTTCTGCGACTGCGCCTGCTGGCCCTTGATCTTCTGCTCGAGGCTCTGATCTCGCAGGTCCCGCTTGAAGCGCTTCCGGTTCAGCCGCAGTTTCTTTGCGTACTTGATCAGGTCTTGTTCTTCGAGCGCCTTTTGATTGGCGAAGAGCAGGTCGTGCATCTTCCAAAACTTCCCTTGCCGTCCTGCAGCCTCGCTCGCGATCGCCGCGGGCAGAGCTTCCTTGTGAAACGGGAGCGGGTTGTGCTTGAAAACCAGCCGGACGTCTTGCCCATACTCTTTTGCGACCTTCTTCATCGTCTCCGCCGACCGCGAACAGAACGGGCACTGAAAGTCCTCGAACATCACGATGGTGACGAGCGCGTCCGAGGGTCCCTGGGTTTGGGCATCCCCATCGGCTCGTTATGCCGCAACCGTTGGGGATGCCCAAACCCAGGGACCCTCGGAC
>CAYGTG010000194.1:0-1038 GCA_964352485.1 uncultured Nannocystaceae bacterium
GCGCCTGAGACCTCGGGGTTTACTCAGTGGGTCTGTCCACTGTCATCGCCGCGCGGCTGCGGTAGGGTCGGGCGGTGACCGAAGCGGTGGAAGCCGTCGTCCTGACCCGTCAGTGGTTCGATCGTCGTCGGAGCAGCCAACGTCAAGGAGCTGTACGGACCCGGCAACAGCATTCGGGGTTGGGCGGTGATGATCAAGCGCCAGGAGGACGCGGGGCAGTGGTACTGGTTCGAGGTCTACGACGGTGACGTCCTCTCCGATACCGTCGCGTGGGACGTCTGCGAGGACTGCCACGGCGACGGCACCGACAACGTGCTCACCCCCTGGCCGCTGCAGTCGGGCTCCTCCGTCGAGCGTCGACCCGCGGCGACTCGCTCGAAAGTAGATCCGACGCCGCGGTCCCACGCCCTAGCACCGGCGGTGTAATCAAACCGCCGCTCAGGGTACGCACGTGCGAAATGAAATCTTCGCGCGCCTCATCGTTCAAGCCTCGCGAATTGCGCAGTACAACCATCGTCATCGCGGCACTGCTCGCCGTCTCGCTCAGCGGGGCGTGCACCGATTCGGGCGGCTCAGCGAGGGGCGGGAGTTCCGGCACGAGCGATTCGGAGGCGGGAACGGTGGGCTCGACCGATGGCCCTGCCACCGGGGGGACGACCGGCGGAGGCGACCCGGGTACGGGTGGCGCGACGGCAACCGGGAGCGACTCGGAGGACGACTCCAGCGGCTCCGAGCCGGGCGACTCCGGCGGCTCCGAGTCGGGTGGGACCGGCGACTTCCCGACCGAACCTGGTGCGAGCATGGCGGCATGCAACACGTTGAGCGTTGCGTCCATCGCCGACCTCAACCTTGTTCTCGATGCGTTCGAGAGCGATTGGGAAGACACAGCGTCGGGCTACGGACTCGCGCCCGACGACCCGCCCGTCGTGTGCCTCGCGACGGGACAGTACGGCAACCTCGCGATCTCCGGCCGCGACTTCTCTGGGCGCCCGCCGTTGACGATTCGGGGCGAGGGAGACTTCACTCGCGACGACTGGT
>CAYGTG010000194.1:1048-10460 GCA_964352485.1 uncultured Nannocystaceae bacterium
CTCCAACAACGTTCGCGTGATGGGAGTCGAGGCGATGAGTGCCAATGGGGGGCACGGTTTCTTTGGCAGCACCGCCTGCACGCTCGAGCGCAGCGTCATCATGGACGACATCGCGCGAGACACCGGCGCAGCCGCGACGTCACCCTCGAGCTTTGATCTCTTCCTCATCGAAGACTCAGTAGGATGCGCGCTGACCCAAAACGCGATTCTCGGCGGCAACTCCAGGCAAGTCGGTTCGATCACGAGTACGAGCGACGGCATCCTCATCGAACGGAACGTGTTCGACCAGGGCGGCGGGGACAACATCAACGTCCGCGGCGGTGTGCATTCGGGCTGGGTTGTGACCAACAACCTGTTCGGCGGCCGGGGGCGCGCCCCCGGAGGAACGCACCAGGACGCGATGCAAGTGTTCGAAACAGACGGCGGAGCCGCCAACCACAGCAACGGAACCTACGAGGGCAACCTTCTGTTCGTCCGGCCTAGCTGGGGCGCGGACAGCCACGCCGCATTTCAGATGTTCTGGTGGGGAGGAGGGTCCGGTCCCTCCTCCAACAACACGTACACGAACAACCTCGCCATCAACACCAACGGTGTCGTGAAGGGCGGCTCCCAGGGTAATGGCAGCATGGCCACGTTCAATACTCAGGGGATGATGACCGACGTCGTCGGCGCAGAAGCCTCCACGTACACTGCGAGCTGGGGCGGCTTCGAGGATGCCGCGGTGTCGAACCACAACGTCGTGCCGCAAAACAGCCCGTCCGACGACAAAGGGGCCGGGCCCGACGGGCTACCCATCATCGTGCCCAACAGCGGGAACGCCGACGAGGGCGCGGACTGGTCACCACAGGAGGACTATTTCGCCCGGCCGCTGACTCGCGAGGACACGATCGGCATGTGTTCCCCCGTCGAGGGCACGCGTGTGCATTGGGACCACGCCGACCCGACCGGCGCATTCGAGTTGCTGCAGTGGATGTTCGATGACGACGCGCACGACCACTGGAAAGACTACGGGTGGCCGGTCGCACCGATGACCCACATCGTTGCCGACCCGGACAACGAACTGGCCCAGACTGCGGGCCAATACAGCGCGTTCGACGACGACGGCCTCTACGAAGGCTAGAGCGGCGATCAACGGGCCAGAAATGCCCGCTTGCGCGCCTCGACATCGATCGTCAACGAGCGTGTTCCAAGCTCTTCGAGCGCGCGCAGGCACAGGTCGGGACGCAGGGTCGGCGAGGCGACCGAGCACACCGCCTCGAATTTCGCCACCGCGCGTGCGGGATCCTGCTCGGTTCGGGCCCGAAGCCAAGCCATCTCGGCCTCCAGAGAGGGCACGGTAATCGCAGCCGACAACAACTCCACCGCCTCGTCGGTCGCTTGCAGCGTGACCGCGATCTCGGCCGCGGCGACCTTGGCCTGCTGGACTGCTGGGCGTGTTCCTGCGTAGCGACCTTCGATGGTCCCGAGGGTCTCCAGCACAGCGTCCATCTCGATCGGTGCGCCGGTCAGCGCTTGAGCGCGCATGAGCGCGAGCGAACACAGCAGCACGTTGGTCTGCGTCTCCGACCGTGTCAGCGCCATCGCAGGGCAGGCCGTCTCCAGCCGGGCCCGCGCCCGAGCAGGTCGCTCGGCCCGAATCTCCATCACCGCTGCGTTGACCGCGAGCTGGTGCACCCAAAACGCCATGCCCTCCCCCATCTGAGCGTAGCGACCCGCGACGGTGTCGAAGCCCGCGATCGAGGCGTCGAACTGCCCGGCCAATCCTTGCGCGTGCGCCAGGGCTGCCCGCGTTTAAGCGAGGTGGAGACCGAGCCCGGGCGCCACTTGGTGGAAGCCAAGCACCCCGGATACCTCCCGCAGTCCTTCGAAGTCCAGGCGATCGACGGTGTCCAACAGGAGATCTCCCTGCGGCTAGTGCCCGTGCCCTCGGAACCACCACCGAGCGGTCGCGGCCTTCGCATCGCCGGCGTCGCCGGTCTCTCCGCTTCCGTCGTCGCGCTCTCGGCCGGGATCCCTCTGCTGGTGTTGCACGGCCGACCCTACGAGCGCACGTGCAATGCAGACGCCACCGGCCGCTGCCAGTTCGACTACGACACCCGCACCGGTGGCATCGTCGGGACCGCCATCGGCGGCGCGTTGATCGTCACCGGCACCGTCCTGCTCGTCGTCGGCATGAAGCGCGGCAAGCAGGCCAAAGCCGTGGCCTGGATGCCCGGCGGTCTGCGGTTCTGAAACGAAGAGAGCACCGCGACCCCGAAGGGGCGAGGCGCGGCCCCAAGCACATGGTCGCCCTGGTACACCCACGAGTCGAGCTCGGCGCCGGTCTCCGGGTCGTGGGGTTTGTAGGCGACGCAGTGTCGCTGAAGTGCTTGAACGTGCCCTTGAGGCCTGCGACGGTCGCGCCGTAGACTCGCGGGAACAACCCCTGCCGCGCTCAGGTAGGGACCGGTCTCTCGATGAGCGAACCAACGCAGCCCATGACCCGTTCGTGCTCCAGGTGCGGATGCCCCATCAATCCCGAGACTGCGCTGTGGGGCGACGCGGGGCAGGTCTGCGACGCATGTGATGCCAGCGTGGCGATGGCCGACCGCATCGTCCGTTCGTGCCGCAGCCTGGCGTTCGGAGCGCTGGGGTTGGGCGCTCTGTCGGTGGTGTTCAACCCGTTCTTGATGCTGACGGTGTTGTCCATCTCGAGCGCGATCCTCGGGATCCGGCCGTTCTTCGGCGGCGACCCCGAGGACCGGGCGGCGCTCCGCAAGCATCCGTACATCTTCGTGGTCGGAGTGCTCGCGATGCTGCTCGCAGGCTCGCGGTTCGCCTGGTGAGCGACGTCGGGCTCGGGCGCCATCAAGGCGTGAGTGCTCGGCCCCAACTCTCGGGGCCGACACCGAACGTGAGCAGGCTGGCGAGATTGTCCGCGACTTCGACCAACGAGCCAGCGGCGCCCCGAATCACGGGAGCAGGGCGGAATACCGATATCCGTGAGCAGGGTTCCAGTACTGAAGAGGTCGGAGATAGCCCCTGAGTAGCTGTCGAGCTTCAGATCGACCTCGAACTCGAGACTCTCTACGCACTGTCTCACGATGGCGTCGTGGCAAGGCACGTTCCGCGATGCGAGCCCGAGCAATATGTGGAGGTCCGCGCCGAAGTCTTGCGTCCCCTGGAGGGCGAACGTGATGTCTTGATCCTCGTCGTGCGAGACGATGTGCATGTCGGGCAAGCAACCGGCGAGCCGACCGACCATGTCTTCGAACGGGTCTTCGGCCGACACTGCCCCGTCCGAGAGCACGAGGTCCTTCCCGTCCTCACTGATGTACCACCCGAAGAGGTCCGCCAGCCGTGATGGGAGCCGATGGTGATCGGGCGCGTTCGCGATCGGAACGCGAACCCCTCCGAGGCGAAACTGAGGATGAAGGAGAACTGGATGCTGCGGGTGTTACGGAGCGTACTTTCGCAGCCTCGAGGTGTCGCCATCGAAGTAGGTGCTGGAACACACCACGTACACAGCGCCGGACTCCTGATCGACATCAACGCTGGAGCAGTCCTCGTCTTGGATGCTGGCCTCCCAGAGCATCGCTCCATCATCGGGGCTGTGATACGCGATCCGGCCCAACCCCGCCCCCGCTTCGGTGACGGTTCCCACGATCGTTAGGCCCTCGCCGAAGACGCGGATGTCGCTGGGACTGTCTCCAAACTCCGCGGGAAACACCTCGGACCAGACAGGCAAGCCCTCGCTGGAGAGGCGTCGTGTTTCCCAGCCGAACGGTGGGCCCGAACGCCCGGCCACGAACACGTTTCCTTCGGGATCGTCGTCGAGACCATAGACGTCCAGGATGCCATCGCTTGGCCACGACGCGACCTGGACCCCCGAGTCGTCCAGTCGAAAGATGTCTCCGTAGACATTGGCGACGATGACCCCGCCCTGTGCCCCCCAGAGACATCCCGCGGCAGAGGCAGCCGCAGGGAGCACTTCGCCGTCCCAAGACCACGCGCCCGAACCGTCGGCATCGGCTGTTCGGACCCGCGGGTACCATCCGTCGGCCTCGGACCCAGCCATCCCGCACATGACGATTCGGCCCTGTTCGTCGGTATCCAAGCCAGTCCAACCAGAGAGCTCGAAGAGGTCGGAGTCAAACTCTTGCTCCCACGCCGGGGTTCCGTCGGCCGAGAAACGCGCGGCAACACCGAATGTAGACACGCCGCCCGCGACGGAGAGGGTCCGCCCTGCGATGACCACACCGTCGTCGGGCATCACTGCGACCCGATGAGCATTGGACTCGTCAGCATCGATGAATGCACTTGCACTCCAGAGTTCCTCACCATCGGCCCCGAACTTTTGGACACCTGCATTCTGCCCACCGAAGTCTCCCGCCACGTAGACCTCCCCCATCGCGTTGACGGCGACGTCCCGGAAGAGGACTGCAGCTCCAGGGCGACCGACCTCGACATCCCACAGCAACGTCCCGGACTCCGCGGAGCACGACCGATCGCACACATTTCTTGCGTCGACCGTCCCAGGGTCACAGAGCTCGCCGGGGTCGAGGACTCCGTTTCCACACTCGCCCGGCGGCGGTGTGCCTGTTCCGTCTGTGTCGCTGTCAGAGATCCCGGTCGTGTCGTCGGACGTTGTGGCGTCTCCGGAGCCCCCAGACTCGCTCGCGCTTCCAAGGGCCGTGCTCGACCCAGCACCAGTCTCGGCGAAGGTTGAAGCCTCTGCGTTCGAGTCGGTGTCCGTCCCCGCAGATCCAGACGCCGCGCTGGTGGTCGCCTCTGCAGCATCTCCGCATCCGCCCAACGACACGAACAGCATCGCCGATGTCAACAATCTGGTCCTCATTGCGCGCGAGCCTAGCCCTAGCACGTCAGGCAAAAACGCCAGACGTATTTTATCAATGAAAACAAGCACATATACACGATCTGTAACCCCCTGACGTTACGATTTGGCACCCCTTGCAATGCTGAAACGGGGTTCCTCTGCTGGTCCTCGAATCGTGCGGACCTGGCTGCTCATGAACTCAAAGGCCGACATCCCGGCAGGCTCAGTGCCACCGGAACAGGCCCAGCTTCGTCCCGGACGGCATTGTACGCACGCCGCCTGCAGCTCCATGGCGCTCCTTACGCCATCTCTCGCCGCCGTTTGAACTGCGGCTCATACGGGCAAACGGCGTGCGACCTCGGACACAGCGTCGATCATGGTCCGCAAGAGCTTGTCTTCCGGCGACACGCCTGACGCCACGCCGTCGGCAGTCTGCACGACGGCAGCGTGGGACTCTACGACGCGTTCGAGTACGGCCGCGATCACGGTGTCGCGTGCGAGACGGTCACGCTTCGCGGCGAGCAGCACCCCGGCTCCGTGTACACGCAGGGCATCGAGGGCAGCCATGCGTGCGAGGCGACAGCAAGATTCAACTCGAGGTGGAGCGAACCGGCGGGAGCTTCGACCCGCGCGCCGACGCCTACTCCCCCATTGGCTCCGACATCCGCCACGACGACGGATCGTTCGAGCGCATGGGCGAGGTCGCGATCAAGACCGTGACGCTGCCCTTCCTCTCCGACGATCCGCTCATCGCGGTCAGCGCTCATGGTGGGAGTGGCAGCGGTTCATTCGAGCTCACGGTTCGCTGCCTCTCCGGATCCTGTGCAGGCAACGAGCCGAACGAAGCAGATCCCTGGCACGCTTCGATTTGCCTAGAGAACGCCCGCGAATGCCTCTTTCGCCAGTCTCCCGCCGAAGGCGAAGGGGAAAATGTCTTGGCAACGTGCCTGCAGGCGTCGACTGGGGTCGATGGGTCCTGCGCCACGGCTTGTGATGCAGACGAGGACTCGAAACAAGTCTGCGAGTTGATGGCCTCGGCAGCCGAGTCTTTGAGCTCGGAGGGGGATGACTGCGTGGAGGTCCTTGGCGGCTGTCTCGACGAGTGCTTGCTCCGGGAGGAAAACAGCGGCTTCCTCGATGACGGCGAGCCCACCTTCTACAACACCGGAACCGCCCGTTGCTGGCTCGACCCCAACAGCTTCGGCAGCTGCTACGACTACTCGCTGGACAACTTCGACTGCAACGGGGACCAGCACAACGACGCCGCGTGGTCCTACGGCTCGTGCTTCCACTACTGCGAAGCATTCGCCGGCCCCTGGCAGAGCGACGTCGACGAGACCTGCGACGAGTACTGCTACTACGGCGTCTGTGAGCTGTTGTTCGAGGACTGCGAGTTCAGGTGTGATGGCGACGGCGATCCTGACGCGTGCCTCGAGTCGTGCGTCACCGACGACGTCCGCAACGACACACACACCGGCACGAGCTGCTGGGACTTTCACTAAGTCTCTCGGGAGAACCTCTCGGTTTCCCCCGCTGCGGCCGGCAAAGCCGCCCTTCGCTCCGCTCCCTTCGGGGCGCTTCGCCCTCATGCTGAGAAGCAGTCGGGCCGCGCGGGTAAACTCGGATCGCAGCGTAGACCTGGGATATGATGCGAGCGCCCTGTGTGCGCGCGATCGGGATTCTTCCAACTTCGGTCCACGGAAACGACCGGCGCGCGCAAGGGGAGGACATGACGCTCGCTGTCGTTCCTCCCGACCCTCTTCTCGACGCCGCGGTCGAGCATCGCGCGTTCGTTCGCGCGCGGCTGGGCCGCCTCGGCGTTCCGAGCCCAGACCTCGATGACGCGACCCAGGACGTCTTTGAAGTCCTGGCGCGCCGCATCGACGACTACGATCCGACGCTGGGCTCGTCACGCGCCTACCTCAGCGGCATCGCTCGCAGGGTTGCGACGAAGTACCGCCGGCAACCCGACGACGTGCCCTACGAGGACCTGGCGAGCGACGCTCGAACAGATCCGGAGCGCGCGATCGCTCGGGCCCAGGCCTGGGTAGTGTTGGAGCGTTTCTTGGAACGGCTGGACCAGGATCGGTGGACCGTGTTCGTGCTTTCGGAGCTCGAGGGCCTCAGCGGACCTGAGATCGCATCCGAGCTGTCGGTGAACGTCAACACCGTCTACGCGCGGCTCCGCTCTGCCCGCAAGGACCTGGCGCGCGAGATGAAGACGCAGCACGCCCGACAGCGCGGCCCGCTGGGGTGGCTGCTGGGTCTGTTCGCCGTACCCCACCGCGTTGCGGTCGCGGTGGCCGGCGTCGGTGCAGCGATCCTGCTGACGCTGCTCGCAACCGGCTCGTTCAGGGGCTGTGCTGGCAACTTCGAAGAAGAGACCAAAAGCGCCCGTGTTCCCGCGGGGCAGCCCCCGCCGGCGCCTCGGCAACGGATCGCCGCAGTCGTGCCGCCGACCCAGAGCCTCGACGCCGACGGTGAGCCCACAGCACCCGTGCGCTCCGAGGATGCCGGGGTGCCGTGGACCAAACTCGGAACCAGGACCCGAACGACGCACGGTGTCCAAATCGTCCAAACGGGTCGGTACCGAGTCGTGGGCGACGAACTGACGATCGAGGCCGACTACCTGGCCGACGGCGTGGTCGAAGCATTTCCCCATCATCTCGAACTCGAGGGCTTCTCTGTCGTCCACGGCACGGATGCCTGGAGCGTCAGTCTGAAAGCGGACGAGGCCCAGAGGGTCCGCGTCGTCTTGCGGGCAACGGACGTCGGCGTAACACGGGTCGCGCTGCGCACCGGCTTCTTGGACCTGGACACCGAGTACGACCTGGTCACCGGATCGACCGAACTCCCCTTCGTATTCGACGGCGAGACACTCGAAGCGTGCGGACGCGGAGCCTGTCCGCGGGTGGCCCAACTCGAAGACGAAGACCTGTCGGGCGAGACGATCCTCGCCCGCGTGCGGAACGACTGCGCAGACCCACTCGACGTTGCGCTGTTTGCCGGGCCCGACGACCATGATCCACCGGCCGAAGCACCCCGGCACCAGCTTCTACCGGGCCAGGAGCTCTCGGTGCGGGTGGACGAGAATGCAAAGGCCTACAAGATGGACGGTGACCGCTCCACCCTGTCCGCGGGATTGAGCAGTGGCCGGGTGGTCGTGTTTTCGGGCAACCCCTGCAACATGGTCTCGACGCGGAAGCCTCAGCGCTGACCGGCGAGGTGCGTTGAGACGCTGACCGGCAGAGCGCAGGGCGTGCTCGGGGACGTTCTCGGAGCCGTCGCAGTAGGACGGAAGACCAGTCTGGGCGGTCATGCAAAATGAAGTGTGAAATCAGAGGGAGGCAGGTCGCATTCGCTTTGTACGCACGTGATCGGACGGTTCCCCGCTGCCGAGGCGCCTCATCGACACCGTCCCGTCCGGCTCGATCTCGAAGGTCCGATCTGCGCACCGGAGCGTCTTGCCTCGTTTGGATGGCCGACATCGGCCGCGTCGCGATGGCGATTCCCAGCGCGCGTCGTACCAATGGGCTCGTGGCTTGGGACCGCGATCGTCATAGACCAGGAGCCGGGTCCGACTTCCACGGAACGGCCGCTCGTCCGCGTCTTCCCCCGCTTCGTCGCATGCTCCACAAGACCACTCGTAGTCTGCGGTGAACACCGTGACACCCGGGATGAGCTCGAACATCTCGATGCGCCCCAGCGTCACCTCGCCTCCGGCCTCGAAGAAGAGCGTGGATCCACGCTTTGCGGCCGCGACCATCTCGCTTCGGTCGGGGATGATCCAGTGATGCTGGGCCGGCAGACGAGCCTCACATGGACCGAGGGTCGAGACCGGGGTGATCTGGCCGCCGTCGATGATGAGCCGTTTCGTCTCGCCCCAGGGAGCGGCCATGCATACGTTGTCCGCCGCTGGACTCCAAACGGCAGTGTGGCCAGACCGGTCGGTCGAGATCTGCATGGCACAATCGCCGGTCACCGAATCGGGAGAGATCCACAACGCGTCCGACCACACGCCGCGAAAGAACCGAGGGCGCCCCACGTGCCGATTCAAGTCGTGGTGGGTGATCAGGATCGCGCCCTCCCCTACAGCCACCACCTCGATGTGTTCGATCGCCCCGAATCCACTGACGTCCTGAACCTCCCCGTACGCGAGCTGTACGTCGACCGGTGTGCCGCCGAGTTCGAGTTCCAGAACTAGCTGTTCGAAGCTCTCGCTCGTCCGCGCCGTTGGGACCTTCCGGGGAGTCGCTGCCGCGGCCACACGAAGCTTGATGGAAGACTCCGCGTCGCAGTGCAACGGCTCGCGGGATGGTGATGGGGCGTCGGCAGGACGAGCGTCGGGAATCGAGGGGCGCTCCTCACTCGACGGGGGCGCGACCGGGTCTTCGGGAACGGAGAGCTCGGCTGGATCTGCGGGCGTGCACGCGACCACGGGGACAACCATCGACAGTACGCAGCTGGGGACACGCATCATGGAATCGACGCCGACCACCGCGACCTGTCGCATGATGCGATAATCGCGCACGCCGTCTGCTGGGGGTCATCCCACCCCTCGAGCAGCACCTCGACCCCTGCCCCAACCATTCGCAA
>CAYGTG010000195.1:0-10450 GCA_964352485.1 uncultured Nannocystaceae bacterium
GCATCGCCTCGCGCACGCCATTGTTGCCACGAAAGGAGAACGACAGGTTGCTGATACCACCGCTGATCTTCACGCCTGGGCAGCGGACCTTGATCTGCTTTGCCGCCTCGATGAAGTTGATCGCGTAGTCGTTGTGCTCCTCGAGCCCGGTCGCAATCGCCAGGACGTTGGGGTCGAAGATGATGTCGGTAGGGTTGAAGTCGAGACGCTCGCGAAGCAGGTCGTAGGCTCGACCGCAGATCTCCACCTTTCGCTCGATGGAGTCAGCCTGCCCAACCTCATCGAACGCCATCACCACGACCGCGGCGCCGTAGCCCTGGACCACAGCGGCCTTGTTGAGGAAGTCCGCTTCGCCCTCCTTGAGCGAGATCGAGTTGACGATGGATTTGCCCTGGACGCAGCGCAACCCCGCCTCGATCACCGACCACTTGGAGCTGTCGATCATGATGGGGACGCGGCAAATCTCAGGCTCGGCGGCGATGAGCTTGAGAAAGCGCTCCATCGCCGCCTCGGAGTCGAGCATGCCCTCGTCCATGTTGACGTCAATGATGTTCGCGCCGCCCCGGACCTGATCGAGGGCGACTTCCAGCGCCGTGTTGTAATCGTCCTCCTTGATGAGCCGCGCGAACCGTCGCGAGCCGGTCACGTTGGTGCGCTCTCCGACCATGATGAAGTTGCTGTCCGGACTGACGACCAGCGGTTCGAGCCCCGAGTAGACCGAGTCGGCGCTCTCGATGAAGGGGACCTCGCGCGGAGGTACCGAGGCCAGGCGATTGACGATCGCTTCGATGTGCTGGGGCGTGGTTCCGCAGCAGCCCCCGACAATGTTGACCAAACCCGCCTCGGCGAACTCGAGCAAGTCGCTCGAGGTCATGTGGGGGTGCTCGTCGTATTCTCCGAACGCGTTGGGGAGCCCCGCGTTCGGGTAGCAGCTCACGAATGTGTCAGCGATCTCTGCCAGCTTCGCGACGTAGGGGCGCATGTCGGCGGCACCCAGGGCGCAGTTGACCCCAACCGCGAGTGGCCGAGCGTGCTCGACCGAAGCCCAGAACGCCTCCACGGTCTGACCCGAAAGCGTGCGGCCGGACTTGTCGGTGATCGTCACCGACAGGATGAGCGGAAGCGTGGTCCCCGTGGACGCATGCGCATCCTCGATGCCCAAGATGGCTGCCTTGGCGTTGAGCGTGTCGAAGATGGTCTCGACCAGCAAGACGTCGGCACCGCCATCGATGAGGCCGCGGGCCTGCTCAGCATAGGCCGCCCGGACTTCGTCAAAGCTCACCGCTCGGAACCCGGGGTCGTTGACGTCCGGTGACAGTGAAAGCGTCTTGTTGGTGGGCCCGATCGAACCGACGACGAACCGGGGTCGACTCGGGTCGCGTGCCGTCCAAGCGACGCAGGCTTCCTTTGCGATACGGGCCGCAGCGACGTTTAGCTCGTACGCCAACTCGCTGAGGTCGTAGTCCGCCTGACCGATCGACGTCGCGCTGAAGGTGTTGGTCTCGATGAGGTCCGCCCCGACAGCCAAGAAACTGTCGTGGATCTTTCGGACGATGTCCGGTCGGGTGAGGACCAAGATGTCGTGGTTGCCCTTGAGATCACAGCCATGGTCGGTGAAGCGGTCACCGCGGTAGTCCGCCTCGGTGAGGTCTTCCTGCTGCAGCGAGGTGCCGGTCGCACCATCGAGAAAGAGAATCCGGTCGCGCAGTTGCGCTTCGAGCGAGGAACGAAGGGAAGTGGTCATCGTGGAAGTCGTTTTCAGCTAGCGCAGACCTGGACGTTGGAAGGTCGGCACGCAAACGCCGTCACAACGCGGAAGTAGGGCTTGCGGCGCTCTCGGGCGGAGACGCTGCAGTGAGGGACATCGAACCCGCGCTCGCAGAGCAGCCCCCGCAGCACCGCCGGAGAGAAGCCGTCGTTGACGTGGTCGTAGGCGGAGGAGACATCGGTGTGCTCATGACGGTCGAGGGTCACCACGACCAGTCGTCCTCCAGGCCGCAACACCCGGAAGGCCTCGGCCAACGCTTCGGTTGGGCGCTCGGCGTACGTCAGGACGTGGAACATCAACACCTGATCGAACGAGGACGCGGGCATGGGCAGCGCGTGCATGTCTGCGGCGTGAAACGAGAGGTTGGCGTGTGCCGCGAGGCGGGACTGCGCCGCGGTCAAGACCTTGGGACTCGAGTCCACGCAGGTGTACGAAAGCGAGCGAGGAGCAAGGAGCTGCGCCAACACGCCGTCTCCCGCACCAATGTCGAGCACGTCGCCGAGCTCGACAAGGCCGATGGTGCCGCGGGCCAGCGCCTCCCAGGTGCGGCCGGGCGAGTAATGATGCTCCATGCGGCCGGCGACTTGGTCGGGCCACGCTTTGCCGTCGGTTCGGGCTTCGACCGCCTCGGCGCAGCGCGCAGCGTCGTCATCGAGCAGTGCGTCGTCGACCTGCGCGCAAACCACATCCCACACGCGGCGGATCCCCGGAGGCATCCGATCCTCGTCGAGCCGATAGAACGCAGAGACGCCGACCTTTCGGTCGAGCACGGCACTCGCCTCGCGGAGCTTTCCCAGGTGCGTGGAAACGCGCGACTGCGAGAGACCAGTGATGCGCGTCAGCTCAGTGACCGTGAGCTCCTCGCGGGAGAGCAAGGCCAGCAGCCTGAGACGCGTCGGGTCAGCGAACAGCGACATCAGCGCGGTATGGGCTGAAAGATCCATATATCCGGCAAACCGGATGAAGGGATATGTAGCGTGTGTCGTGCATCGAGGCAAGTCCGATCCACCCGTTTTTGGGAGGTTTCGGGCCATTTACCCGCAGCTGGGATACGATCGAAAACGGTCATGTCACCCCGTCGAACACCTTGGCTGCGTTGGAGCGCAGTGCTGAGCGTCCTGCTGTTTGCGCTATCGGCGCAGGCCGCAGTCCGTATGGCCGACGCTCCGCTGGGCTGGGAAGACGGTTCTGCGGACGCGGTTGCCAGAGCCGAAGCGTGGGCGGAGGGCCTCGGCGGCAGCGTCGACGACGTGTACTCGACCCGCGCCGAGGACGGCTTCGCCGAAACGCTGGCGCTACTGTCTCTGCCTGGAGCGATGTCGCCCGGGGCCGAACTCAACCCCGAGCGTGCGCTCGTGGAAGCCGTGGGATCCCTGTTCGAGTCCGAACCCATCTCTCCTCGCTTCCTCGAAGGCACTGAGGCCGCACCCATCGTGACGGGCAGCTGGACCGAAGACGGGATCGTCTATGAGGTTGCGGTTGTCAGTGGGGGCGCCACCCAGGGCGCCGTATTTCTCGCCGTCCGCGAGTCGGAACGGTCGCTGTACGCCAAGGTCTTCGACGAAGCGGTGGAGAGCATCACCGGCGCGGCACCGCCTCTGTCTCCCTTCCAGATCCGCCCGTGGCGGATCGGATCCCTCATCGGCTGGACCCTGGTCCTCCTCCTCGGCTGGATCATCATCAGGAACACCGCGGTTCGAGAGGACGGTGCGGGTGCGGTCGGTCGCTCGGTCGCGGTCTTGTGCATCTTGCTGGCTGTCGTCGCTGGCTCGGTCGCCTACATGGCGCTGATCGACGAAGCTGGACCGCTGAGACTTGCTAACCTCACCCGGTCACGGGTGGCGTTCGAGGTTGCCGCTGGGGGAACCCTGGCCGCACTCATCGCCTGGTTCCTTGGAGCGCTTCGCGACGGCACCGTGCGCCGCGTGGAGAGTGCCCCCACCGGCCGCGGAACCTTCTCGGGGTCGTCTGCTCGGACGCTGAGCCCCAACCTGGTGCCTCCGAATCGGCCAGCGGTCCTCACCGATCCGGGCCACGGCATGGACGAAGCCGCGTTGGTGAAGGCCGACCGCGAAGCGCTGCGGCAGCCCCTGAAGACCCTCGTCGGTGCACCCTCCCTCGCGTCCGAGGGTGCCGACGACGCGTTCGACAAGGTTTGGGCAGAGGCTCAAGCCGCTGCGGAGGCGGCGGTCGATGAAGAGAACGAGGAAAACGGCGGAGAGGACGAGGAAGAGGCTGAAGCCTCCGATGCCAGCTCCCAAGCGCCCGCCGCTCGCGAGAGCACGATCATCGGTCCCGTCCCAGCGCCGACGCCCCGAAAAAAGACGAAGACGAAGACCGAACTGCTTCAGTTTCCGCCTCCGATGTCGGACGACTCGTAGCGTTCGAAGCGCAGCTCAGTACCCGCGCGGCGGCTTCAGCTCGATGTCTGCCATGAGATCCCGCGTGCGGACGGCCTCGAGATAGTACGCCGCATCCTGCCCGCCGAGCAGCTCCCCGCCCTCGTACAGCGCCTGCAGCTTCTTCCGCAGATCGCCCAAGTGCTTGCCCGGCGGCAGGCTCAACCCGGACATCAAGAGGTTGCCCAGCCCTGCGGGCAACGGCTCCGGCTTGGCATCCTGTGCGACCACGGCATCGATCCGCTCCGAGAGCGCGTGGATCGAACGCAGACACGCCTGCCTCTTCCCGGGGCGCTTCGAGGTGATATCGGCCCGCCCGAGGTCGAGCAGGTCGCGGAGGAACGGCTCGGTCTCGCGATGAAACCGGCGAATCGCGGAGTCGGTCCACGACGGCTCGTACTGACCTGGCCGCAGGTGATGGAGGATCAACGCTTCGATCGCCTCGTGCACGGCGGTGGGGAACTCGATGCGCTTGGCCGGTCCGCGACGGAACATCCGAACCCCCTCCTCGGCATGGCCATGAAAGGTGACCTTTCCGCCGGGAAGGAAACGGCGGGTCGTCACCTTGCCGATGTCGTGAAGTGCGGCTGCCCAGCGAACGATGGGGCGCGGCACAGCCTGACGAACGACGGTCTTGGTGTGGTCCCAGACATCTTTGTGTCGCCGCCCACCCTCTTGGGAGAGCGCATGGGTCGCATCGAGTTCGGGGAGGATCAGCACCAAGATGCCGGCGTCTCGCAGCCACTGCAGCGCGGCATGGGGGTGCTTTTCACACAGCGCCGGAGTGAGCAGCTCATACAGGGCCGACGGAGCGATCTCCAAGATGCGCTGTGCATTGGCCGCGATCGTGTCGGTCTCGCCGGGGTCGGGTGCCACCCCGGTTTCTGCCACCTGCATCAAGGGGGCAAGCAGCAGTCGCGGATCCTGGTCCCGGTGGGTCACAGCGTTGGTCATCGTCTGAGGCTTCGAGGCGGCCATGTAGCATAGAACTGAGGCGCCACACGATCGTGGGCCGTGGTACGCTCGTATCCTTCATGGCAGCGCAGTCCCCGCAGCTCGGGTACAACCACAACATCCCCCACCGGGGACGGCTGTATCACGTGCAGACCGAGGATTCCGGCGCCGTCAAGGCGCACATCTTCACGCACATCTTTCACGACGGCACGATCATCTCGAGCAACAAGGTCGAGTACCGCGCATCGATCGAAGCCCTCGAAGAGGGGACGAAGATCGACCAAGTGGTCATCGGCTTGATGCAGGACTCGCACAAGTCGATGATCAAGCGGCTTCGTCGCGCCGAGTTCGACGAGAAGATTTTCGCAGTCATTGGTCATCACCCCGACGAAGACCAGATCGAGGCGGTCGAAGCTCCGGCCGCAGCCCCCGAAGGCGAAGCCCGCCCGCAGCGGCGAGAGGTGCCCGAACCCCGTGAAGTCGAGCCACAGGGACCGCCACTGGCAGCCGGAAAAGCAGGCCCGACGGTCGACCCCAGCCTCTCGCATCCCGTCTACGCCTCGCAAGAAGCGCGCACCCAAGTTGCCGCGAGCGCTGCCGGCCATGGGCAGAAGCGAACGAGCCGCGGGCCCAGCCGGATCCGCCGTCGCGCCATCGGGGGCATTGGCGGCCAGGGCGTCAAAGCCGGGACCACGCCGGTCACCGAGCGTCGCGACATCATCGTCGGAAAGTTCGCGAGCGAGCACCAGGCTCAGCTCGATGAAGAGATCCTGACGCTCCTTCGCGAAGAAGGCTGAGGCAACGACACTCCGGGACCTGCGACGCGCTGGCCGGTATCTCGCTCTGCGGCTGAATCAGTCCTCTCCGCGAAGACCCGCCACGAGCTTGCGAAGCGCAGGCGTGTCGTACTCCGCCGCCAGCGGACGCCCCTGCAACACCGCGTCCAAGACCGCGCGGCTCTGCCCGCTGAGAGACTCCAGCCCTCGGAGGACTTCGACGAAGACCGACTCCACCTCGCCGACCCCGTGCTCCGCGCGCCGACGCTCGACCCGTCCGAACAACCCCAGGTCCGAGGGCGCCGGCTCGTCCTCACCGGGCGCGGGGCCCAGCGACTCAATGGCCGCGACGACCGAGCGAGACCGCTGCGCGTACGGAAGCGACGCGAGGTCCTCGGGCTGAATCGAAGGGCCGATCCAGTAGTCCTGCGCGCCATAGCCGACGGGGAACTCGAGCTTCCCTTCGATCGGCTCGTGGGGCAGCCCTCGGCTGAAGCGGACAGGAACGATCGGTAGCTCCAGCCGGACCGCGAGGTCGAGAATCGTCGAGCTGACCGTCGTGAGCGACTCCGCCGCATGCTGCGAGCGCGTGCCTTGCGGGTGCAAGAAGAACGAAGTGCTTCCATCGCGCAACCGGGGCTCGAGGCCGCCGAGCAGTCCTGCCATCGACTGCGGCTGCGACTGATCGAAGTACAAAATCCAATCGGGATCGCGATGCTCCTCACCGCCGAACAGCAATCGCAAGATCCAGCCGATCCATCGCTGCTGGTGCTTGGCGTTGGCCATCGTGGTGACCGCCCGATCGGTGAGACCGGCGAGCAGGTGAGTGATCAGCAACGACTCGATCTGGACCTGATGGTTGGCCAGGAACAACGCCGGCCGAGTCCGGACCTGTGCGAAGTCGTCGGGATCGGTGACGACCACCCGGCGCACGAACTGCTGCAGCAGTCCTTCCCACAGGTCGCGGCCGACCCAACCATCGTCATCCCCAGCCTGTCGTGCCCAGAAGGGTCGAACCGGCACCGGGTCGAGGCGCGAAGGCGTCCGAGCATCCCGGACCACAACCTCGTCGCCTTCCCAGGCGAGCTCGACCGACGGCGGATTGAGAGGAAGCGCCCCGGGCAGCAGGCCCGGATGCAGCCGGTTTGCGTGCGCCACGTGTTCGAGCACGGCGACGTCCGCAGCGTTGTCTCGGCCGTAGATGCCCAGCACGGTGCCCGGCATCCAGTTGCACGCGTCCACCTCGGCCTGCGTCAGGCGGGTCTCCCCCCCAGCAACACGGGACAGACGCAGCTCGGGCACGAAAACTTGGTCCCGAAGAAACGCACGCCGCAGCAGCGGAGCGGCCGCGCCCAACGGGCCCTTGGGGAAGCAGGCCTCGAGGATCCGGCCATGGGCCCAAACTCGCTCGGCTGCCCCCTCTCCGACGATGAGCTGCAGGTCGAACGCCGGCAGGCCCGGTGCGAGCAATCCACCGAAGCGAACCTCGCAGCGAATCGAGCCGGCCACGGGTGTGGGACCGTGAAACGTCAGGCTCGGAACGCGGGCGGGATAGGCAACGACATCGTCGCCGGTGACTTCGGACCACATGGACAGAGCGTCGTGCGGAATGGCGTGCAGGGCTGCGTCGAGCAGGGCCGGATGAAGTCGCCCCACGGGGACCGAACCAGCGCCAGCGTCCAAGGTCGACGAGGCCCCCTGCGCCGTACGAATGCCCTCTTGCCACAGCTGGAACGCAGGGCCGTGGAACAGGCTCCCCGACGCGTAGGGGTCTTCCATCGACGCACCCTCGAGCCTGGGCCAGGGGCTCGGAGCCTCAGCACTCTCGCCACGCAGCACGCGGCCGCTGGCGACGACGTCTCCGGACTCGTCGAGGCCCCGGACCTGCGCCCGAACCTCGTCACCGCTGACTTCGGTTCCGAGCGTCCGTGCCCGGCCAACGTCGATGAAGCCGTGCACCGCGACATCGAGAACGGAAACGATGGGTCCTGGTACGGCCGACGCGATGATGTCGACCATGGACATCATCGGTAGGGCCGGCTCGTTCCACGTGGGGCAGTGGTCGGCAAGCCACCGGTCCCGTGCGGGCTCGAAGGTCACGGTGTCATCGCCCTCCTCGGCGGTCCGAGGCGGGACGGGAGAGCCGGACACGATGCGCATGCCGAGACCCTCTGCCGAGTAGATGCGCAACCCATCGACCCACAGCGATGCGGTCGCGATCGCGAATGGGCCCGACTCGTCTCGGCCCTTGTCCGTGATCTCGAGCGTGCAGTGCACCAGCTCGTTGCGCGGCGTCACCTGGCCTCGGTAGCGCCACGTCATCTCGTGACCCACGGCCAACGGCTCGAAACGGGGCGAGGTCACGCCTGCATCCATCCCCTCCGCCAGCATGTACGCCTGCAGCAGCTGAATCATCGCCTCAATGCCCAGCGAGCCGGGCTGCACGGGGTCCTGGAAGAAGTGCGCCTTGAAGTACCAATCCGACGAGCGCACGTCCTTCTCCGCTCGCATCGCGCCAAGACCCGCTGCCCCGCCCTGCGGCCACACGCCGGTGATGCGGTTGAGCATGTCGAGCTTGCTGCCGGGCAGCCTCGCCCCTTCGCCGTAGAGCTCGGCGGGGCGGGCGTCGAGGTCGATGAGCTCGGTGTTGGGTTGCTCGAGCAGGGCTCGATCCGCGTCCGAGATCGGAAGCCCAGCTTGGTTTTCGAACGCCTCTTCGGGGAAGCAGCCAAACACGGTCTTGAGCGTGTAGACCCGCTCGCTCCCCTGCAGCATCTCGACGTCGAACGAGGTGATCACCATGCCGCCAGCCTTGGACAGCGCGGTGAGCTTGACCTCGGTGCGGAGCGTGCCTGCGTCGGCAAAGACTTCGCGCAGCTGGGTGCCCGTGCCGTCCAGGTTTCGGAACAGCAGATCGTTGTCGTACTCTAGGACCGACCCTACGTAGCTGGCTAACCACCCGCAGGGTTGCAGCGCCGCCTCGAGCAGGACCGCAAAGGGCATTGTGGCGGCGCCGTTGTCATGCAAATACCAGGCGTCCGGTGGCACGTCGTACTCCACCACGACCTCGGCCCCTGCTTTTGCGACGCCAATCTCGCCCTCGAGCTCGAGGATCCGCGACATGAAGTGGTAGGGCGGACTCGGCAGGCGTGGGGCGCTGCGGTGCGAGTCGAAGGGGCGATACATCGGCCCGAACGCGTCCGAGGGCCGTCCCCACGCGCAGGCCAAGAGCGACTTGTAGTCGAACGCGAACTCGCCCTCCTCGGTGGTGACCGTGGCCACGGGCTTGGGCTCGACGTGGCCCTCCAGCAGGTGGGTCCACGTCTCGAGCGGCCAATCGGGCACAAGCTGCAAGCCCACGCGCTTGGCGTGAAAAGCCTTGCGTCCATCCACCGTGCACAGCAGGTCGGCGTAGATCGTGGGGACCGGACCCGCGACGATCTCCTCTACGAAGACCTCATAGATGAGTTCTTTGGAGGAGGGCGTGACCTGTCCGCGGCAACGCATCTCGATCGGCTCGCCGGGGACGGGCTGAAAGCGCCAGCTGTCGCGTCGCAGGGTGTAGCCCAGGGCGCTGAGATACAGGCTCAGCGCCTGAAAACAACCTTCGAACATCAGCGTGCCGGGCATGCACGGGTCGTTCTTGAAGTGGCCGTCGAAGTACCAGTCGTCGGATTTCACCGGGGTGCGCGCGCGCATGTAGCCGCGTCGCCAAGGCCCGCCTTCCGCGTCGAACTCGGTGACCTCCTCGAGGAACAGCATGCGACCGCCCTGAATCGTGGGCGTGTGTGAATGCGTCTGGCTGTGCTCAAACCCCTCGCCAAAGCACTCCCATGGCCGGCCGTCGGCAAATGCCTCGATCTGCGCTCGGCTGAAGCTGCGACCGGTGGTGAGCTGGTCGGGCGCATCGAGTCGGGGGTGGGCGACGATCTCGGCGCCTTGCGGGGTCCACAGGATTCCGTCCGAGTCGGCAAGTTCTTCGTCGGTGAAGAAGCCGGCTTGGCCGTCGCGAACCGACAGCCGCACGTCGCCGTCGATACGGCAGTCGTAGTGGAAGAAGAACAGCCGGACGGCGTCGTGCTTGGCATGCCCATCGACGTGAATGTCGTACTGCAGGGTCTCGCCCGGCTTCGGCAGGTCGCCGCCGAAGGTGAGCGTGCAGCCGAGCAACCGGTACACCCGCTCGCCCTTGTTGTGGAAGTCGGCGCCCATCCAGCTGATCAACATCAGGTCGGCCTGGCCGCTCTCGATGAAGATACCGCCGGGCATGCGGCCGCGATTGAGGTACCAGCTGTCGTGGCAGACGTCGGTCTCGGTCCAGATGATGCCCTTGCCCAGCACGCCCGCCTCCGCGTCGATGCCCGTGACGCGGTCGGCCAGCAACAGCGGCGGCTGGGGCATACGGACCTGACGGGCGTACCCGTCTTGCTGCTCGAAGAGCGGGCCGAAGATCTCGGAGATACGGCCCGAGGCGTCGATCTCGAGCTGGGCGCGGGTGAGGGTCGGGCCCATCGGCACCGGCGCGACCGAGGCCTGCGTGGGCGATGCGGGCT
>CAYGTG010000196.1:0-10398 GCA_964352485.1 uncultured Nannocystaceae bacterium
CCTTCGTGGTGGACGCTGCGGGCAACGTCGCGTGGGTCGGAGGACCCGAGCAGGACGAAAACGCCCTCGAACGCGCCATCGCGGCGGTGCGATCCGGCTGAAATGACGCCTCGAGGGTCGTTTTCCCGCAACGACGCCACTGGGCGCCCGTCTGACGTTCGACTATGCTCGCCGCCGTGCGTCGACCCAATCCGCCCCGCTCGGGATGCCGCGGCCTCACGCACGCAGGCGGCGTCATTCTTTGCGCGGGCGCCATCATGCTGTCTGGTTGCAAGAGGACGGGTCAGAGCGCCGAGGCGGTTGCGAGCGCGCCCTCCCTGGAGGAATTCAGCGGCCAAGCCAAGTGCGGCGTCAAGAAGAGCAGCGACAAGCCGTTGGTCATCGAGTGGCCGGCCGCCGAGCGCGCCGCCCTCGAGGCTCGGACAACGCGGGGCCTCGTGGCCGTGCGGTACTCGGGCTGCGAGATGGAGGTGCTCAACACCTGCTCGGCCACCGGGCAATACGAGTACCTCGGTCTCACCCAGAAGACCGAGGGCGTGCGCATCACCAACACCGACCAACTCTACGCCAAGCTCCCGATCGGTGCGGCCGGGCTCGAGGCCAAGCTCGAGCGTGCCGGACAGCTCAACGTCGACATGACCATCGTCGGGCGCCGAGACGCGACCAAGAGCAGCTTCAGCGAGCGGGACCTCGAGGGACGCTGTGACGAGGCCACCCACGTCGTCACCGGTTTGACCATCGGGTCGTTCTCCTTTTACACCGGCAAGAGTGCGGAGCTCGGCGGCGGAGCGACCGTGGGCAACGTGGGCGCCGGGGCGTCGTCCTCCACCGACCAACAGGTCCTCAAGACCGACGGCGACGTCGCGGCCTGCGTCTCCTCCACCACGCTCGACGAGCAGCCCCCCGAGGGGTGCGGCGCGCTGCTGCGGGTGGAGGTCGTGCCGATCGACCGCGTCTTCGTCAATCCGTCTACGCCCACCCCGGGCGGAACCGCCAGCGTGACCGATGATGGTGGGGCCCCGGTGGACAACGACCAGCTGCACAAGCAGCTGAGAACGGCACGCACGCTGACCTTCGTCGGGTACGGAGGGGCCGCCGTCGGGCTGGGGATGGCCGCGGCCGGCTACTTCCTCTACAGCCGCAACAAGAGCAGGCTGGACGCCGAGACGAGCGAGGTCACCATCTCGCCGGACCGCGACCAATACAACAGTCGTGCCCGCCTGGGCGCGGGGCTTGGGTGGGGAGGGCTCGGCCTCGCGGTCGTGGGCGGCGCATTCGGGGTGTTCGCCAACGCGCGCTACACCACGCTGCAACGCAAGGTTCGCCTCGGGTCGGTCGCTCCGGCGGTCGGTCCTCAGGGCGGCGGTGTCGTCGTCCAAGGGAGATTCTAGTCATGCTTCGCCGCCTCCTCGTCCTCACCACCTTGGCCCTCGGCTTCGCGTGCGGCATCGACGACGCACTCGTCGGCGCAGCTTGCAATGAGGACGCCGACTGCCCCAACCTCACCTGTGTCCGCACCGCGAGCGAAGCTGCTGCGGACGAGCCGGGGCTGTGCAGCGCCGACGACTCTTGCGTGCAGGGCGAGCAAGCCGGCTGCATCGCCAACACGAACGGCACGTGCAGTGGCTCCGGACTCGTGGCCGCACAAGGACCCGAGGGCGGGAACTTCTGCTGCCCCTCGGGCTCTGGAATCCCGACGGTGATCAGCGTCGCCGAAGACGACGGGACGGCCGAGTGCTTCGACTGCCCGCGCTGCGGGCAGTTCAGCAGCAGCGAGGAGGCATGCCGGGCCGGCGAGGCGCGCTGCGAGCTCGAAAACGAGGGTGATCCCTGCGGCTGCCGCACCACCGACGATTCGCTTCTCGGTGAAAGCTGCGACGACGATGAGGACTGTGGCTCGGTCGGCGTCTGCGTGCGGACCCTCGAGGAGCAGGAAGAGCCCAACGAACCCGTCGCCGTCGACCAGGTCCTCGAACAGGGCGTCTGCCGTCCGACCGATGCCCCCACGTGCCTCGCGGGCGGCCAGCCTGGCTGCGAAGTCGAAGCCGGAAGCTTCTGTCAGGGGAGCACCAGCGAGGTCGACGTCGGGGCGCGCTCGTACTGCTGCGAGCAGCCCCCCAACAACACGGACTTCCAGAGCCTGCCCTACATCGTCAGCAGCGACCTCACCTCGGTCGCCTGCACCGCCTGTGCCCGCCCGCCTTGCGACGATGCGATGGGCAACGCGACGCTCCCTGTGTGCACCGCGCTCACCAACCCTGACTGCATCATCGACTCCGGCGGGCTGTGCGGGTGCACTCCCGAAACGGAGTAGTCCGCCTTGACCCAACTCCGCGACGACGAAGCCTTCGAAGCGACGCTCTCGCAGCTCGAGGCAGATCCGCCGCAGGCTCTGGGGGTCTGGCTCGCCCCCGACCCGGCCGAGCCCCTGCACGTGCAAAACGATCCGCGGCTGGGCAACATCGCAGCGATCGGCATCGCGAGCAGCGAGCAGTCCGCCGTCACAACCGCCACCTCCGCCGCGATCGACGCTCTGCGCGGAGCGCTGGGCAGGCTTCCCCAGACGTACGTGGTGTTCCATGGGGCCCAGGACGCCCTGCTTCGGCTCGCCGCGGCCTCCGGAAGTGCGACCGCGGCGCGAGCCGGCCGATTCGGCTGCACGCAAGCCGCCGCCCACCTACTCGCCGAGGGCACCCGGCGCGGTCGGAACCTCCCGACACTCACCGAATGCACCCAAGCGCTGCTGGGCACGCCATGGCAGGCTCCCGACCGGCTGACCGCGGACGTCATCCCCGCCACGGCCCGCGCCGCCGAAGCGCTGCTCCCCTTGATGCGGGCGATCACCCCTCGACTCCGCAAGCGAGAGCTGACCCGGGTGTTTGCACTCGAATGCGACGTCCTGCCATCCGTGATCGCGATGGAGCGAGCCGGCCTCGCGGTGGACGCTGCAGCGTTTGAGCGCGTCGCTGCCCAATGGCACACCGAACGTCGCGAGACCGACGCCCCTGAGCGTATCGCCCGCCTCGACAAGCTCATCTCCACCTATGCCTATTGGGGACAGGAGCACGTTCGGGGAGGACGGATTCGGTGCCGACTCCACCCGCTCGCGACCGACAGTGGGCGATTCAGCTGCACGGATCCAAACCTTCAGCAGGTCCCCAGCAACCACACGGCGCCGGGTCTGCGTGCATGCTTTCGGCCCGCCCCGTCCCAGACCTTGGTCGTGGCCGACTACGCTCAGATCGAGCTTCGCGTCGCCGCCCACCTCGCTCCCTGTGATGCGCTGCGACAGGTCTTCAACGAGGGCCGAGACCCGCACCGCGCCACCGCTGCGACGATCACCGGGAAGCCGGAGGAAGCGATCACCGACCACGAGCGCAAGCTGGCCAAGGCGGTGAACTTCGGGTTTCTCTTTGGCATGGGCGCGGCTCGATTTCGCAGCTACGCAGCGGACGGATATGGCGTCGAGCTCACGGACCGCGAAGCCGCCGACGCCCGGGCCGCGTTCATGCGGACCTTTCCAGGCATCGCGAGCTGGCACAAGCGCGTCGGAGCCTTCTCGCGGCAAGCTGGACCGGTCACGGTGCGAACCGCCTTGGGTCGGCGAAAGCGCTTCGCCCCTGGCAAGGTCTCGTTCAACGCTGCCCTCAACATCCCGGTGCAGGGCACCGCGGCGGAGGGCTTCAAGCGCGCGATGATCGAGCTTCAGCCGGCGCTCGAGGCCCTCGGAGGTCGCGGCGTCATGGTCGTGCACGACGAGTACATCGCCGAGGTCCCAGCCGAGTTCGCGGTGCAGGCCCGGGACACCGTCGAAGCGATCATGACGTCTGCGATGGCTTCCATCATCACATCCGTCCCGATCGCAGTCGAAGCCGAAGTTCGCGAAACGTGGGGCTGAGAGTCCACGCCGCACGTCCATGCGCGGCCACGGCGACGACCGAATCCGACAACCGCGAGAGGTCGATACGCCGTGGTATGCCGCGCGAGCGCAGCCTGGGGATCAGCCGAACGTATCGCTGACGTAGGCGAGTAGGTCTGCGAGTTCTTGGTCGGACAGGCTGCTTTGCGGCGGCATGCCACCCTTGCCGTTGAGGAAGGTGTTCACGATTTGGGCGTCCTCCGAGGCCATCACGCTGGTGTCGAGCGAGGGCATCGCCATGCCCGAGAGTCCGTCGGCACCGTGACACGTGTCGATCGAACAACCGCGGCTGGTGAACAGCGTTGCACCGGAGGCCGCATCGCCGTTGAGGGCCAAGATGGTTGCCGCACGGTCGTCGCCGCCCGTTCCACCACCGGTGTCATCTTCGTCTCCTCCATCGCAGCCGAACGCCAGAGCCAACGACCCGGCGAGGAACAGAGCAGGCATCCTCCGAAGCATCATCATGGAGGCACGATACCGCGCGCGCAGGGGCGCTGTCTGCCGCAAACACCCGACGACGACTCAGCGCCGGCCGACCGCGACAAGCCGCTGCGCACCCGGCCCGTACGGCCGACCGTCGAGGCTGCCGTACAGGCAAACGTCCGACAGACCCGCCCAATTCATGAGTTCCTTGAGTTCGTGGCCACTGTAGAGGGTGTGCTCGAAATCGAAGCGCTCGACGCTGTCCCCGCGGATGAACATCCATTGGACCTTCGCACGGCTCCAATCATCGACAACCTCAATGCGCTCGATGAGGAGCGAGCCGTCGTGCTCCACGGTCGGCTGTCGATCGAGGGGAAGCTGTCCGGCGAGCGCCTCTTTTCCGACGACGTCCAGCACTACAGCGCCGCCCTCGGTCAGGCTGGAGACGATGTTGCGCAGCACCTTGAGGTCGTCACTCTGCTGGGCGAAGTACCCGAACGAAGTGTAGAGGTTGATCACCAGGTCGAAGCCCTCGGGCATGGCGTAGTTGCGCATGTCCTCATGCACCCAGTCGATGTCGACCTTGGCCGCCTCTGCCCGTGCGCGGGCGCGCTCGAGCAAGAAGTCGCTGATGTCGAGGCCGGTGACCTCGAACCCAGCCTTCGCCAGCGGGACCGAGTGCCGCCCTGGCCCGCAGCACAGGTCCAGGGCCCGCCCTTCTTTCATGCCTACCAACTCGAGGAGGTTGGCGACCTCTTCATGTGCACGCTCGTCGCGTTCGGCGGAGAACATGAGCGGATAGACCCGCTCCCAGAAGTGCGGTTGAGCGAACCAGTCGGTCATGGATTTCTCTCCTCTTGAGCCTTGAGCTGCGCTTGTAGCCGTTCGAGGCTGGACTGCAGTGCGACCGCCTGTTTGAGCAGATCGCGGACATCAGACTGCACGGACGCGGGACGGTCTTCGAGCTCTCGCAGCAACTCCTGCTCGCGCTGCGCCTCCTCCATGCCGGACATGATGACTCCGACGAAGAGGTTGAGCACGATCATGGTGCCAATGAGCACGAAGGTGACGAAGAACCCAGCGCCAAAGACCGGATGGGCGCTTGGCGTGGTGCACAGATGCTCCATGCCGCCGTAGCCGTACCCGTCGCAGCCGTACATCTGGATGTACATGACGTCGGTCCAGTCCTCCAGCGTGACCACGCGAAACAGCGTCAGCATCGACAGCTGCAGGTTCCGAAAGTGCACAGGGTCGTTCTCGCCGAACAAGAACGTGCCGGTGACCGCGAACAAGTAGAACAACAGCAACAGCAGCAGGGACACGTAGCCCATCGACGGGATGCTCTTGAGCAGCGCCGAGACGATGATCTGAAGCTTGGGCAGCGCCCGAACCAGCTTCAGAACCCGCAGGACTCTTGCCAAACGCAGCACGGTGATGAACTGCGCATCGATCGGCATGTATGCCGCAAACACGATCAGGAAGTCGAAGACGTTCCACGGGTCGCGGAAGTAGCGCCACGGTTTGCTGCCCTCGGCCCCCATCTTCACCAGGACCTCGATCGTGAAGATGATGAGGATCAACCGGTCCGCGAAGTGGAGTGCGGAACTCCACTGCTCGGCAATGCTGGGGTAGGTCTCGAGACCCACGATCACCCCCGCGAGCAGGATGACGCCGGTGATGAACTGGGTGAACCAGTCCGCGTTGGAGATTTTCCTGAGGATCTCGACCATGGCGCCCCGTAGACGGTGCTACGGCCGGCAGGTTGCCATAGCCGGGGACATCACAGCGCCGGTATGCGCGGGTTTTTAGGCGCCAAGTCGCTCCCCCTCCGCGAACGCGCGACCCGCTGCGTAGGCCTGCGCGCTCATGCGCTTCTTCCCGGCAGGCTGAACCTCTGCAAGGCAGATCGCGCCCGTCCCGCAGGCGACGTGCATCCCTCGCTCGTCCACGTGAAGCACCGTACCCGCTGCGCTCGTCTGCGCCGGCGAAAGGGAAGCTCCGTACAGCTTCATCACGAGATCGCCTCGCGTCGAGAATGCGCTGGGCCACGGGTCCATTCCACGCACGTGGTCGACCACGCGCTGGGCAGGCTGCGACCAATCCACCACACCCTCGGCCTTGGACAACATGGCTGCGTGGGTTGCCAACGCGTCGTCTTGCACCGTGGGCTCGCCCACCGACTCGAACGTCTCCAACGTCTCGCGAAGCACGACACCGCCCAAGATGGCGAGTCGCTCGAAGAGCATCCCTGAGGTTTCATGGGCCTCGATCGGGGTCTCGACCATCCGAAACACGGGGCCGGTGTCCAGCCCCTCCTCCATCCGCATGATGGCGACGCCGGTGGTCGGGTCGCCCGCGAGGACCGCGCGCTGAATCGGCGCGGCGCCCCGCCAGCGCGGCAGCAGGGACGCGTGGACGTTGATGCAGCCCAACCGCGGCAGATCGAGAATGTCCTTGGGCAGAATCCGGCCAAACGCCGTGACCACGATGAGATCCAGATCGTGGCCAGCCAGAGCGTCGCGAAGGGTTCCATCCCTCATCTTGTTGGGCTGCAGGATCGGTACGCCCAAGGGCTCCGCGGCGAGCTTGACCGCGGGAGGGCGAAGCTTGCGACCACGACCGGCGGGGCGGTCCGGCTGGCAGACGACCGCCCGCAGGTCGCAGACTGCCGCGACGGCGTGAAGACTCGAGACCGCGAAGTCCGGCGATCCCATGAAGGCTGCGCGCAGGGTCAAAGCCGGCTCAAGGTACATCCAGGTGGGCGAGATAGGCGAGCCGCAGATCGTCTTCCCCCAGCAATGCCGCAGCATCCTCCAGGGCTTCGCGGATCTCGCTCAGCTCCAGGGCGCGCTCGCTACGAACAGAAGCCTCGAGCGCGTCATCGGCAAAGGCCGCTTGGAGCTCCCGATGCGCCCGACGAACATCGGCGGCGCTGGCATCACGCGTGAGCCCGAGGATCTCGAAGTAGTCCGCTTCTCGAACCATCCTCAGCCGTTCTGCGAGGCGTGCTTCATCGAGAGACTCGGCATCGGCAGCGCCCACCGGTGCGAGCGGCTCTCCGATGCGCTCGGCCGCGCCGACGATCAGCAGTCCGTACACCGTTGCCAACACCACCCGGTCCGGCATTCCCGCCCCCGCGCACACCGCGGAAAGCTCGTGACGACCATCCAACATCGTCAGGAGACCCTGCGCAGAGGCGTCCAGGCCGAGATCGAGCGCGAGGGTCTGGGGTTGCGCGGAAGACGACAGCCGGACGTATCCCCCGAGGCCGCCGAGAAGCGCCTCGAGCTGCGGAGCGTCGAGTCGGTCCAGGATCCCACGCACCAGGATTCGCGCCAACGACTCTTCGAGCTGAACCGCCTCGTCACACAGTTCGTTCTCCTCAAGCGACCACTGCCCGCGCCGCCACACGAATGCCGACGTCACGATTCCCAGCACCTGGGTCCGGATCGCCTCCGGGAGCGCATCGGCTTTGAGGAACCCCGCCTCGACCAACAATCGACCGACGCGCCGCGGGTCCTTGGCGGCAAGGCTCCTCGCGGCGTCGTACTGGGTGCGGGTGAGAAGACCCCGGCGAACCAGGGCGTCGACGAGGCGGTCCTCGGGCTGTGAGCTGCACGCAAACACGAGCTCGCCCTGCTCGAGCCACAGTTGTTTGTGCACCCTGCCCTGATGGAGGTCGACGCGTCCGGTGTATCGCGAGCCGTGCAAAGACCACAGGATCCGCGGCAGCTCCAGGTCGGCGAGGTCGCCCTCCCGCTCCACCGACAGCGCCACCGGGCGACGGGAGCCCCCTCGGCGCTCGGACCCGGCCCGTTCGCTGGACCCCCGCATACGCGGCGTGGACACCTCGAACCGCGCGTGGGTGGAGCTCACGCCCTCCAACCGCGTTGTGGACTCGGCCGGGTTGATCTCGTGCTGCCTCGAGACGCCATCGATGCCCGCCGCGGTGGCGAGGAGTTCGCCCACGAAGGCTCCGCTGGATCCCGGATCCAACTCGACCGGCGGCGCGGGTTCCAGCCCTAGCAACGAACGCTCCAGCTCGTCGGAGCTCTCGGATGCCAGGCCGTCCGAGCGGGCGCGCAGACGACCCTCGATCAGGTCCAGCGTCCGGCCCAAGCGACCGATGCTCGGGTCGACCGAACTCTCGTGGCCTCGGCCTTCTTCATCGCGCTCCGTGTTTCCCGGCGGAGCTTGCTCGAGAATCTCGGTTCGCAACGGCTGCTCGACCGAGACCGCGGTCGAAGCAGAAGCTGGTTCTGGCGCCGGTTTTGGAGGCGAACCCGCCAACGCGGTCAGCGTGGTCGCCAGCGTTGCGTCCTCGAAGGGTTCTTCGAGGAACTGGTCGGCCCCGAGGTCCAAGACGTCCGCAAGATCCACAATCGCACCGCCAAGTCGGCCACACAGCGTGACGGGGATCGATACACCACGGCGCATGCTCCGAAGCTCCTGCATCACCGCCGCCGCTTCGGGACCTTCGGCGCACAGCATCACGGCTGCCGGACCCGTCCCCTCGCGAACGCGCCCGGTCAACTCGGTGAGACCGCAGGCCTCCACGGGGTACCCAAGGCCGCCCACGCGACGGACCAGCGGAATGCACCGCTGCGCCTCACCGACGATGAGGATCGGACCGCTGACCACGGACCAGGAGCGTAGCAGCCTGCCGGGGAGCCCGCCGGACTTTGGTTTCCCTCACAGCAGGGACTGTGGGTCGACATCGGCGATCGCGAGGGTTTGTGCGGCACCGCTGCCATCGTTCCCCAGGTGAGGCCGCAGATGGCCGAGTAACCAGCGCAGCGCCCCGCGCTGCTGCGCGCGCAGCAGCATCTGGAACCGAACCCGCCGGTTGATCTTCTGGATCGGCGAGGGGACGGGCCCAAGCAGCGTCGCGACCGGTACGGCGAGGGGATCGGCCTGCCCGGCGCGTAGCTTCTCGACCCCGGCGCGCAGGAATCGGGCCAACGTCTCGGCTCGCGCCCGCACTCGGCGTTCGTCCAGTCCCTGAACACGAATCAGTGCCAGGTGACCATACGGAGGGTTTCCCATCCGCTCGCGGTCCGCGAGTTCCTGCGCGGCGAACCCCTCGAAGTCGTGGGTCGCTGCGTGGCGGATCGCGGGGTGTTCGACCGCGTACGCCTGGACGAGCACCCGCCCGGGTCGCTCGCCCCTCCCCGCTCTCCCCGAAACCTGGGTGAGCAGTTGAAACGTCCGCTCGCTGGCGCGAAGATCCGGCAGGCCCAGACCGTGGTCAGCCTGGAGGATGCCGACCAGCGTGACGCCCGGAAAGTCGTGCCCTTTGGAGAGCATCTGCGTGCCCACCAAGACATCCGCCTCGTGACGGCGGAATGCCGAGAGCGTGTCGAGCAGGCGCTTGCCTCGAGATGCGTCGCGATCGAGCCGCAGAACCCGGATCCCTTCCAGCGCCCGAGAGAGCGCAACCTCGACCTTCTCGGTGCCTGCCCCGCCATGGGCCAGCTTTGTGCTGCCACAGTCGCGGCACTGCTGCGGCGTTGCCTCGATGTAGCCACACAGATGGCACATCAACCGGTTGCGCCCGAGGTGGTAGGTCATCGACGGGGAGCTGCAGTCGGGGCACTGTTGAAAGCTCCCGCAGTCCTCGCAGCACAGGGTCGTGGTGTACCCGCGCCGGTTGAGGAACACGATCGCTTGCTCCCCCGCGTCCACCGTCTCCCGAATCGCGTCACGCAGCAGGGCGGACATCATCGAGTCGCCATCGGGGCGGTGTACCGACAGCGGGACAATCTCGACCTTGGGCAGCGGCCGAGGCGTAGGCCTGGTGCGCAGCTCGAGGTAGACGTAGCGACCGCTGCGGGCGTTGTCGTAGGACTCTAGCGATGGCGTCGCCGACCCCAACACCACCGAGGCACCGAGCGTGCGGGCACGAACGAGCGCGACATCCCGCGCGTGATAACGGATGCCCTCCTCCTGCTTGAACGAGCCGTCGTGCTCTTCGTCCACGACGATCGTGCCCAGGTCCGGGACCGGGGCGAAGACGGCCGAACGCGCCCCGGTCCCGGACCTGGGCACGATCGTCG
>CAYGTG010000197.1:0-10396 GCA_964352485.1 uncultured Nannocystaceae bacterium
GCCCTCGAGTAGTAGGTCAGCGTAGGCGAGGCAGCTTTGAGGGACGCGCAGTGGAAGGGACGGGGAACGGTCTGCCAAGAAACAGGTCCTGCGGTGTACGTAGGGCCGGGATAACGGGTTGATCTCTCCCGCTGGGCATCCCTTCGGGACGCTTCGCTCTCTTGCTCCGAACCCCTCTCCCCGAAACCCGGAAAGGACCGAAGAACAGCGCGACTACTTCGCGCCGGCGACGTGCTTCTCAAAAAACGACACGAAGCGCTCGGCGAAGTCCAGCTGGTGTGCGCGCTCGGAAAGCCCGTGCCCCTCGCGGGGATACAGGGCGATCTCGGTCGTCACGCCGAAGTGCCGTAGCCCTCGGTAGAGTTCCATCGCCTGCCCCGGAGGGACACGCGTATCGGCCTCACCATGCACCAGCAGCGTGGCCGTCTTGGCCCCTTCGAGGTGGGCCATCGGCGAGCGCTCCCACGCGAGCTCCATGTTGGCCCAGGGCCACAGATTCCAGTGGACGAGCGAGTTCTCGTGCTCGATCTCGGTCGTGCCCGAGAACGAGATCCAATTCGTGATCGCGGCGCCCACCATGGCCGCCTTGAAGTGCTTGCTGTGCATGGTGGCGGCCAAGCCCGAGAAGTAGCCGCCGTAGCTCCATCCACCCATGCCCACGCGGTCCGCATCGACGATGCCCTCGCTCGCGAGATACTCGATGCCGGCGAGCACATCCTCGAACTCCTTGCCGCCCAGGTCGTTGTGGTCGGCCTTTCCGAACGCGACTCCCCGACCTTGGCTACCCCGGTAGTTGGGCATGAGGACCGCGAAGCCGCGGTTGGCGAACAGTTGCCCGGGGTACCCCGCGTAGGTGCCCCACCCGTCGAGCGTGATGCCCTCGGGACCACCATGCGGGAGCACAGCCAGGGGCGCGGGCTTCCCCTTCGTAGCTCCGACCGGGTGAATCAGCACGCCCTCGATCTCCATCCCGTCCGCAGCTTTCCACCGGATGACCTCCTGCTTGCCCAGGGTCTTCGTCGCGAGCCAGGGGTTGGAATCGGTGACTCGACGCAACGACTTGCCCAGAGTGCCCGTGAACACTTCACCGGGATGTGTGCCCGTACTCCCCACGCAGGCGAGAGACTTCGCTTGGGCGTCGAGATCAACCCGCCGACAAACGGGCCCTTTGCGAAGCAGCGCCTTCCGCTTACCAGTATTGGGGTCGACCCCGTTGAGCACGGTGCGTGTGCCCTCGTTGGCAAGCATCACGATCTGTCCGTCCCGTGGCCACACGATCGATGACCCAGTGCCCTCGTAGTCAGCGGTCAGAGGCTTGGCGCTCCCACCCGACGCTGCGACAACGTGCAGGACGCCCGCGGTGGGGTCACTGATGTCCGAGGCGCCCAGGAACGCGACACGCGTCCCATCGGGCGACCACGCGAGCGCACCGAGCTTCCCCGCGGTCTTGGTGAGCGCTGTCCATCCGCCGGAAACGTTGGTCACGAACAGTCCGCTGTACATCATCACGCCATCGACGTCGGCTCGAGTACTGGCCTGCACGACAAGACGCTCGCTGTCCGGCGCCCAGGCGAACCCGGCAATATGGTGGTCCTTGGAGTCCACCGCCTTGGGGGCGTCCGAGCCGTCGGGTTGAAACACGTACAAGCGTCGAGCCGTCCCTTGGACGTCGGTCAGCCGCACGTCGCGTCCAGCCTCCTCAGCCTCGCGTTCCGCCTTGGACTCCTTCTTCGCCGCGAGGAATCCGATGCGCTTGCCGTCGGGAGACCACTCGAATTGGCTCACCCCGCCCTCCACGTCGCTCAGCCGCTCGGGCTCGCCTCCCCGCGGCGAGATCCGATAGATCTGCGCCCCGGCATCACCGCTGCGAGATGACCGAAACGTGAGCCATTGTCCGTCCGGCGACCACTTGGGGTCAAACGAGCTGCGATCGGGCGCCGTGAACCGGACCGGCTCTCCGCCCTTGGCTGCGACAATCCAGATGATGTTGCGTGCGCCGCCCCGTGCATCCATTTCCGCTCGTGGCGTGCGACGAACAAAGGCGATCGTCTTGCCGTCGGGACTGATCGCGGCATCGCTCACCGACACCAGCGAAACAATGTCCTTTGCAGTCATCGTCTCGGAGCGTGAGACCTCGGCGGCAACTTGGGAGCTGGAGGGGGCGGCCACCGCCGGCTTGGGGGAGCCAGCGCAACCCAGGGCGAGCAGAGCGAACAAAGCGGCGGTCGCGGTACGCATCGCGGCGGACCATACCGCACCTCGCCCGGGGCGCTCACCGCCGTCGATCACCCCGACCACTCCAGCCGAGCCCACCCCCTTGCGGCGCGCACTTGGCTACAGGGCGGTCTGCGTGCGCAGGGCGTCCCGAATCTGACGAACAGCAGCTCGACGCATCTTGGAGCTGAGCCCGTGCCCATCCCCGGGGAATGCGTCGGCCTCGAACAGAAATCCCAGCTCGCGCAGACTCTCGACCTGACGGCGACTCACCGCGGAGGACATCACCCGGTCCCGGGTCCCGTACAAGACGTGGGTCACCGCGTGATCCGTGAGCACCTCGGGCAAGTGGGCCGGGGGCAAGTACCCGCCAATCGCGACCACCTCGCCTACCACGCTGGGGTTCCTCAGTGCGACCTCGAGCGCAACCACGGCGCCCTGCGAATAGCCCACGAGAATGGGGCGGCCCTCGACCAGCCCCGCCGCGACCAGCGACGACATCAGCGCGCTGACCTGGTCCGCTGCCGCGGTGACCTCCTCGGAGCGTCCCTCGCGGACGCGTGCCGCGGAGCGGCGAAACCAGGCGTGCTTGCCGTCTCGCTGGAGTCGAGGTCCCTTGGGCAGCACGACCCGCAGGGGACCGCTTGTCGCGCGCAGGGCCCGAGGCAGACCGTGGAGTGCTTCGTCGCGTCCATGAAGGAGCACGACCGTCGGCAGCGCTTGTGACGGGTCGGATCCGCGAGAGGTCTGCGTCTCGAACGTCAGTGGGACCGCAGACACGTCGGAGACCACAGATTGGAGGGAACCAACCGGGGACGCGGCCCAAAGCCAGAGTTGGAGTGCCACCGCGAGCATGAGCATCAGTGGGAGCCCCCCACCCACTGAGACGGTGCAGCTGAAAGCCCAGATTCTCGTGTTACAGACCCAAAGGTGCGGAGCGAGCGCGACCGACTGGGTGCGGCCCGGTTTCACGGCGAAGACAAGGGCCACTACGAGAGCTGGTTTCAGAGAGCCAACCACCCGACCGAGCGCCTGGCGCTGTGGATCCGCTACACGGTCTTTATCCCGGCCGACGGCAGCCGTCCCACACTGGGAGAGCTGTGGGCGATCTTGTTCGATGGCAAGGACATCATCGCGCGCAAGGCCGAGATCCCCCTCGCCGACTGCAGCTTCTCCCACGACACCATCGACGTCCGGATCGGCGAGTCGACCCTCGACCTCGAGCAGTGCACCGGGAGCATTGAAGATGTCCGCTGGTCGCTCCGGTACGACAGCCCCCAGCCGCCCATGCTGATGCTGCCAGAGCGGCTATACGCGAGCGGTTTCCCGAAGGCAAAGCTGCTGGTCGGGTCTCCGCTGGCGAGGTACTCGGGCACGCTCACGATCGGCGAGCGCGAGATTGCCATCGATGGATGGGTCGGCTCTCAAAACCACAACTGGGGCAGCCGACACACTGATCGCTATGCTTGGGGACAGGTCGCCGGCTTCGATGATGCCCCCGAAGTGTTCCTGGAAGCCGCCACGGCTTGGCTTCGCTTCGGCCCTTTGTGGACACCACCCCTCACCGTCGCGTCGGTTCGGGTCGCGGACCGAGTTGTGCAGCGGGTGGGCATGTTGCAGGCGGTCCGCGCCGACGCCTCGGTCGATGGCTTTGAGTGGTCGTTTGAGACTGGGGGCACAGGTACGCGAATCGAGGCACGGTTCCATGCGTCGCCCAGGGACTTCGTGGCGCTGCGCTACCTCAACCCGCCGGGCGGCCACAAGGCTTGCCTCAACTCGAAACTCGCCAGCTGCGAGCTGTCGGTGCAAGCGCCCGGCATGGACACGCTCCGGTGCTCGACCCGACACCGCGCGGCGTTCGAACTCCTGCAGGACGAGGCTCCGCCAGAGCTTCCGCTACAGTTCTGAGCGCAACCGGCCGCGGACCGCCGGATTTTGCGGTATCAAACGGGGCGTGGACCTCGTCGAGCGGCCGGAACGAGAACTGATCGAGTTCCACGGAATGGTAACCGTGGCGCCCGAGATGCTCGCGCTGTTCCGACTGCTCGAGCGCGTAGCCAAGACGGAAGCCTCGGTCTTGCTGCGCGGGGAGACGGGGACCGGCAAGGAGCTCGCAGCCCACGCGTTGCACAAGCTGAGTTTGCGGAGCAGCGGTCCGTTCCAGCCGATCAACTGCGCGACACTCATGCCCGAACTCGCCGCGTCAGAGTTGTTCGGGCACGTCAAAGGCGCCTTCACCGGGGCCATCTCGGAGCGTGCCGGCCTGTTCGCGCTGGGCGACGGAGGCACCGTGTTTCTCGACGAGGTCGCTGAACTCTCACTGGACATCCAAGCCCGACTCCTGCGCGTCGTCCAAGAGCGCAAGTTCGTTCCAGTGGGGGGCGTGACGGCCCGCTCGACCAATATTCGCCTGCTCGCCGCAACGCACAAGTCACTGCGGCAGGAGGTCGAACAGCGCCGCTTTCGTGAAGACCTGATGTACCGGATCCGCGTGGTCCCGGTCTTCATTCCGCCACTGTCCGAGCGCACCGGAGACGTCGAAGCGCTCATCTGGCACTTCATCGATCGCTTCAACGCGCAGAGTGGACGAACGGTGGATGGGGTGACCGAAGCGGCGATGGTTCTGCTTCGAGAGTACTCGTGGCCCGGCAACATCCGAGAACTGCTCAACGTCATCGAGTATGTGTTTGCGGTGGGCGAGGGCAACATCATCGACCCCAGCGAGCTCCCGCCCGAGCTGCGCGGAGAACAGTTGCAGAGCCGCAGCTCCGGCTCGGCCGAGGACGACGAGCGCGCTCGCATCCGGGAAGCGCTGCGCGAATCTAGAGGTCAGCGCAGTCACGCGGCCGAACTCTTGGGGATCAGCCGCTCCACGCTGTGGAGGCGGATGCGCGAGCTCTCACTGCTCGACGTCTGAGCTCGCGCGACTCACTCGCCGCGCAGCCAGGCCAGCGCCTCGGGCTCACTCGAGAACACCCCGAGAAGCTTCGCAAGAACCCGGCCATATCGGCGGAGTGCTTCTCCAATCGGCGAGCGATCAGAGTCGTTCCCAGCAGCCGAGCGTCCCAAAAGCCCTCGAGCAGGTCCGGCACGCCCGGCTTTCACCAGGGAAGGATTTTCGATGCAGCCCGATACCGACCATCAATGCCCTGCCGGAGGCTGACCGGCGCGGGGAGCCGGCAACATACCAAGGCGCTGCCGGACAACCATCGCCGGCTTGGAGATCCAGACCCGCATGAGGTCCGCGACCACCGGGTGGCGGGCGAACTCCTCTCCGCTCGTCGGCCCCAGACCCTCCATCCGCGCCAGCGTGGCAAGAGAGGGAACGAGGTCGTCCGCGACAACCAGCGCGACGCGGCGTGCCGTTTGCTGCATCCACTGCACGGCGGTGTTCATGTCGAGAGGACGACTTCGCGCATAGGCTTCTGCCGCCGCCTCAAACCCTCGCTTGCGACGCCTCGGCAGCCCCCTGAGGATCAGCCGGAGACGGTCGTCCAGCGCGTCTGGGCTCGCGTGTTGCGAAGTGTAGCGCGGCGAGACGCTGCGAGCGGATGCAGCCAACACGATCTCCAACTCGCGATGGCTCAGCAAGCCGATCGGGTACAGACCGCGCGCGAGCAAATGCAGCGCGTGCGAGACCATGAAGACCTGACCCGAGCGTGGCAGCTCGCCCAACCAGTTGGGCAGAATGAGCGACGGGCGAGGCGTGTTCTCGATGACCGCCGGGCGATCCACGACGTGGTGCACGTAGAGATCGAACTCTTCGACACCGAAGGAAAGCGCGAGCCGATCCACGAGGGAACGGAACGGGTGCTCCGAGCGGGTGGAGATCTTGTCCCGGGCACTCACGCCATGACGGCTGAGATCCGGCGGACGAACGCGCGAGAGCCCGTCGGCGACGGCCGCGATGAGCGACGCCGCTGCGAGCTGTTGTTCCCGAGCCACGACCAACTCGGCCAAGACATCGTCGCGGAGCACCGCGGCCCCCAGCGTGCTGGTTCTGGGGTTCCAGGTCCGCAAGAGTGCTCGCTCACCGGCTTTCGCGTCGTCGAGCACCGCAACGGAGGCGAGCGCCATGCCTTGGTGACGATCCCAGCCCAGCACGCCATACGTCTCCGAAAGACCTCTCCAGGCCTCGGCGTGGTCCACCTCTTCCATCAACAGGTACTGATATTGCTCGATGGCGTCGTCATTGCGAGACGCCTCCCGCATCAGCTTGGCGAGCGCGAAGCGCAGCGTGGTCTTGGACTCACAGGACCGCAGACCATCGGAGAGCGTCTGCATGGCCGCCGCATCGTCTTTGAGTCGGTCCCGCTGCACCGTTGCCATCTCGAGGTAAAGCGACGGAGCGAGTTCTGTCGAGGGAACACGGCGGCGAATCCCGGACCCAAGGGCGTCTACGTAGCGCTTCCAATGATCCGGCTCGGTCGCCATCCGCCGCAGCTCGGCGTGCGCGCGGCCACGAGGGCCTTCGAGCATCACGGCATCGGCCAGGTGTCCGAGCGCATCGCCCAGCTGGTCGTTCTTGTTCTTGGCTCGTGCCAGCAGCACCAGGCCGCGACACCGCTCGGCGTCGTTACGGGCGACCTGCACCAGCCGCGTCGCGGTCGGCACAGCCTTGTCGTAGGCCCCGTCGGCCATCTGCAGATTGACCACGCGCTGCAGGAGTTCGTGGTCCTCGGGCGCGAGCTCGAGCGCCATCTCGTAGTGGCGATGAGCACGGGCACTGTCTCCGAGTGACTCGTGGCTCGACGCCAACAAAGTGTGGGCTTGGCGTGCGACCTCATTGCTGGGGTCGTTCTCGAGACTCGCGGTCAGCTGGTCGACCGCCTCCTCAAAGCGCCGATCCGAGTGCAGCAACGCGCCGAGCTCATAGTGCGCAGCGCCGTTGGTCGGCTGCGCCTCGACGAGCTTGCGCAGGGCAGAGAGCGCCGCGCCCAGGTTTGCGAGCTCCCGTGCGTGCAACCTCGAGACCTCAACCCACAGCGCATGCTGACGCTCCGGTTGCTTGGCCTCGGCCGCCGCCCGGCCCAGTCGCTCCGCCAGCACCTCGTACTCGCCATCGCGCGATAGCACTTCGATCAGCTGCGCCGCCGCCGGGATGTGGTCAGGCCACAACACCAGCGCCTCCTCGAACGCCCGCACGCCCGCCGCACGATCGTCGAGCTGTTCGAGTTGCACCACGCCTGCACGGGCCCAGTGATTGGCGGCCTGCTCGGGATCCCGAGCGAGACGAGCCTGCGCTTCGGCGCTTTCGACCAAAGCTGGCCCATGGCCGATGAGTTCGGCGACGCGCGCAAGCCCCCGCACTGCGCCGAGGTTGTCCGGGTCAAGCCGGAGGGCGCGACGGAACACGTCCAGCGCCTGCGGCTGGCCCGAGGTCTCCATGGCCTCGGCCCGGCGGGTCAAGTGGGCCGACTTCAGCTCCGAGTCGGAGGCCGCATCGGCAAGCTGCGCATCAACCTCGGCCAACACGCGAGGATCATCGCTGCGCAAAGCGAGCCTCTCGAGGCCTTCGAGAACGCCCCGGTCCGCGGGGCGAAGCGAGAGGATCGCCTTGTAACACGCAGCGAGATCGTCGAGCGATCCGGCATCATGGAGTTCGAGCACACGCGCCCGCTCGGTCAGGGCTCCTGCCTTTGCCCCGGGGTCGGCGAAGACCTGAACCTGGCGCGCGTAGATGTCGGCGAGGTCGACCCAACGCTTGGACTGCCGGTACAGCGGTTCGAGACCCAGCAGGGCGCCCACGTGATCGGGGAACACCGCCACAATCGCCTCGTAACAAGCGGTCGCGCGTTCCACCTCCGACACCCGATCGAACCACACCTCGCCTGCTCGCAACCTCAGGGCAACGCTCCGCTCTGGGTCTTCGGTTCGAGCTGCGCGGACCTCGAGGTCCTCGGCCAGCGCCTGCCACCGCTGAAGCTGGGTTCGCACCCGCGCCAGAGCTTCTGCCGCCGCATCGTCCTCGGGGCGAAGCTCACAGGCGCGAGCGAAGGCCCCCTCTGCACGCGCAGCATCGTCGAGGCGCTCCTCATAGATCTCTCCAGCCCGAAACGCAGCGACCGCCTCGGACTTTGGATCTCGCGCATCCCTTTGTTCGCGCTCCACGAGGGCGACCAGCTCGGCCCACTCGCCACGGTCGATGAAGATCTGCGAGAGCGCATGCGACGACGGTGCGTGGCGCGGGTCGAGCTCGAGCGCCTCGCGATAGCAATCGGCAGCTTTAGTGGGGTCTGCCAGAAAACGGCTGTAGACCTCGCCCATCTTGTGCAGGAGCGCCACCTTGCTCGGTGCATCGCAAATATCCAGCTCTCGGCGATAGACCTCGACCAAGTCGACCCAGTGGCCCTCGACGTGATGAATCCGACCCAGGCTGGCGAGGGTTTGCTTGTGACGGGGATCGAGTTCCAGCACCCGCTTGAAGCGAGCGACCGCTTCGTTGCGAACGTCGAGATGGTCCTTGAGCACCATTCCGGCTCGGTACAGAAGCGCCACGATCTCGGTCTGGTCCGAGATCATCCGCGTCTCGAGCTCCAGGGCTTCGACCAGCTTTCGCCAGCGTGCCGACTGCTCGGCCGTCCTCTGCAAGGCATGCACGGCCCCAAGGTGCTTCGGGTCCACCTCGAGGATCCGACGGTAGGCGGCCTCGGCCTGCTCGGCATCATCGAGAGGGCCGCGGTAGAGATCACCGACCGCGAACAGGTACTCGATCCGGCGGGCTCGATCGACGTTGTCGAGCGCCCGCTCGTACAGCTCGACCAGCTTGTGATGCTCGTCGGTCGCCGCGTACAGACGCAGTAGCGCGCGGAACGACGATGCAAGCTCGGGGTCCAGGGTCAGCGCCCGCTCGTGGTGTGCGATCGCCTCGACGCGCCGACTCGCCCGCTCCAGGATCTCGGCGGCGCGTGCATGCGCGACGGCGCGGCGGCCAGGCTCATGGATCGCTTGCGCCTCGCGCTCGTGCATCTGCACCAGCAGGTCCCAGTTCTCCTTGGCGGCGTACATCGGCGCGAGCGAACGCAACGCGGGAACGTAGGTGGGATCGATCTCGAGCGCCGCCTCATAGGCACCGATCGCCGCATCGTCGTCGTGAAGCTCGTCCCGACACAGCTCGCCGATGCGGTGGAGGTAGCCCAGTCTCTCACGAGGATCGAGGGTAGATTCGGCGAGGCGCGTGAGCGTCGTGGCCAGGGCAGGGTGGGAGCCCGCCCGCTCGTACTGGCGTGCCAACGCATCGAGAACGAACGGCTCGTCCGGAGCCTCCCGCGCCGCGGCCTCCAGCGAGGCGATGGCCTCTTTGCGGTTTCCCAGTCGGTCCGCGTGAATCTGTCCGACGCGGTACCGCGAGGCGACCCGTAGCGCCAGGTCCTCGGCGAGCTCGCCTTCGGTCTCCAGCACACGAATCAGCTCCCGCCAGCGATGACGGTCGTAGTGCAGCCGCTTGAGCGACTCGACCGCCCCCGGAGCGCGGTGATCGATGTCGAGGGCCTCCTCATAGAGCTGGGCAGCAGCGTCGAGGTCCTCCGAGTGAACCTCGAGCTGTCGGGCCCGCCTGACGACCAACGCCGCGCGATGCTTCGAATCGGACCCCACAGCATTGGCCTGCTGCGAGTACGCGTCCGCCAGGTGGGTCCAGTCTCGAAGCGTCCAGTCGGTCTGTTCGATCGCCTTGAGCAGCACCGAGTCGCTCACGACGAGGTCGCCGGCCGACTCGTAGACCTCGCGCGCCTCTTTGGCTCGACCCAGGTGGTTTTCCAGCACCCGTGCCTTGCAGAACATCAGCGACGCCTTGGTGGCTCGATCCGCGGTGACTCGAAGCTCGCGGTCGAAGAGCTCCAGGGCTTTCGCGTACTCGGCCCGCGCGAGCATGACCCGGCGCGCCCCGGTGATCACCGGAAGGCGATCTGGCGTGGCTTCGAGCGCATCAGCGTAGTGCTGCGAGGCTTGGTCGAGATCGCCGAGGACACACTCACAGAGCCGAGCGATCTCAAAGTGGAGCCGGCCACGACGATCAGCCTCCTCCTCGGTCTGGAGTGCGACCACGTACGCCGCAACCGCGGCGCGAGCCTCGTCGGCATAGGCCTCGAGGATCGTCGGGTTCGCCTCGCTGGGCCGACGGGTCAGCGTGTGGGACTCCTCGTCGAACTCCCCGAGGTTCATCTCCCGCGGGATCTTGTGA
>CAYGTG010000198.1:0-10340 GCA_964352485.1 uncultured Nannocystaceae bacterium
GAGCTGATGAAGGGCCTATGGGACCTTGCCAAGCACGCCGTCGAGCCGACGCCTCCGCAGCGCCCTCCCCACGAACCGCCGCGGACTGGCTCGCCCTCGGGGGCCCCTTCGCATCCGGCGGCTCAACAAGGCGTCGCCGCGGACGCTGCCACCCGGTGCGGCCCCTGCTCCGAGCCGCCCCCCACCCCCAACGCCATCGATCTCGAGCTCACGCCCGCCTTCGCCGCCTGGGAAGAACTCGTCAGCCGCGTGCGAGAGCGCGAGGAGTTCGTCTCCGCCGTCCTGTCCCAGGTCGGGCTCGTCTCCTTCGAAGGCGGCAACGTCGAAGTCTGCGCCAAGAAGGGGAGCTTCCCGCACATCGAGCTCACCTCGAGCGCAGCGATTCGCTCCACCCTCGAGCAAGCCGCACGCGACCATCTCGGCAAGCCCTTCACGCTCAAGCTCGTCGACGAAGAGCCTGAGCTCGAAGGACATCCCAGCATCGTGCTCGTCAACGCCTACCGCAAAGAGCAGAAGCAGGCCGAGGTGGAAGCCGAAGCCCTCAGCCACGGTGCCATTCAGAACGTGCTCAGTACGTTCAACGCCACCCTGATGGCGACCAAACCGCTGGGATAGAGCACATCTCATAACCTCGACGCGCCGACTCGCGAAGGATTTGGGGCCGATGGTTAGGAGCGGAGCCGCAGGCTCGACTCATCCCCACGCGATGGCCATGTTGCGGGGGTCTCGCGGGTCGACCTTCACCGGCAGCTGCATCCCCGGCTGCAGCTGGGCCAGCCGGATCTGCGGCACGACCTCCCGGTGCAAGACCGAGTACGGGGACGAGCCCGGAACTTCCACCATCATTCGAAGCTGCAGCAGGGGCTGGTCGTTGACCCGCGTCCCGGTCTGCTCGACGACCATCAGCTTGGCCGAGCCATCCACGCCCTGACGAAGCAAAACCTTGCGGCGTGCGGCGCCCTTGAACAAGGTGCCAAACACCGTCACAAGCGAGAACACCGTCGTGACAACGATGAGACCACCGATGAAGACCGGCTGAAGCTCAGCCGAGACCACCGTCTCGGAAAGAAACGCCCCGCCCATGACCAGCGGGACAACGAGGAACATCAACCCAACCATCCGTCCAACATTGAGCTGCGAGCCGGTGGTGATCGTCTCCTGTTGCATCCGGATCACCGCCACCTTGGCCCGGGGAAGGCTCACAGCGACAAGCGGGAGCTGCGGCGTCATGCGAGCCATCTCCTCCAGCTGGGCGATCTCCGCCGGCGTGGGGGCGAGTTGCTGAAGCTGCTGCACCGCGACCTCCACGTTGCCCAGCGCTTCGTAGGCATGCGCGCGGTACAGCCCGCACACCCGATCGTAGGCATCCGAGATTGGCACGTCGTCGATCGCGTTCCCCAAGGCGGCCAGCGCGGTCTGGGCGTCGCCCGCGAGCAGCGCGACGTAAGCGGTCGAGAAGCGGTAGTTCGTGTCGACCTGAAGGTCGTCGGAATGTGCGTCGAGCTGAGCGAGGAGTTGCTTCGCGCGTTCCACATTGCCCTGGGCCGCAAAGGTCCGCGCCAGCATGCCGGTGCCGACCTGGGAGAACCGAGGTTGGGTGAGCCGCGGAAGCGTCTGCTCGAGAAGCGAGGCGGAGACCTCTCGTCGGCCCTGTTCGGCGTGGTGGTTCACCAGCATGAACGTGGTCCAGAACAGCCGCTCCTCGGCAGTGAACGACGGCGCGGACGCGGTCTCGGCCAGCGCAGCCTGCCAGATCGCCTCCGCCTGGCCGCGCTGGTCCGGATTCAACCCACCGCCGCCAGCGAGGGCGCGCAGGTTCGGCGGCGGCAGCATGGGTTGACCGTCCTGAGCACGGAGTCTCTCGAACCGGAGGGCCTCGTTGCTGGGCTGCATGAGGTGGCAGTACCACCAGGGACCCGATCGTTTCGGGAACCTCGAGACGTTTGACGCCTGATGTTCGTGTTGTGGGGGCCACAAACGCCACATTGCAGGCATTGACGAGCCAGGCGCCGGTTTCGGACCCTATACTCGGCGCGGATGGGTCGCATGGTGATTGGAATGATGGTGGCCTTGGCTTCGAGCACGGCCGGCGCGAATCCAGGCGAGGCCCGGGAGCACGTCTTGCCGGAGCGCAACGACGACCGGGGCACCCGTGACCTGACGTGGTCGTCGGTGGGCGACTGGCTGCAGTCCCCCCCGGTTGTGGCCGAGGCAAGCGGCACTCGCGTTGCGGCTGCACTCTCGGTGCTCGATTCCCGGAACGTCTCGGTGCAAGCCCGCGGCGTGGCGGTGGACGCCTCTGGAGCCTGCGCGCCCGGTCGTGCGTCGGGACCTTGGACCGCGATGGAGGAGACGTTCACAGGCGCCGAGCTTCGGGTTGCCGTCGTGGACCTCGAGCACGAGTACGGGTGCGCGCAGATCCGAATTCCGAGCCCGGATGCCGGCGTGGTGGGCGATCTCCAGTGGGAGCTCCTCGAGCCGCAGTACCCCGACGCGGGTCGAGACTCCCGCACGCTCACCGCCACGACCCCCACCCTGCACGCGGTCGCACCCGAGCTCGAGACCATCGGTGTCATCACCCGCGAGGCGTGGGGAGCACGGGCCACGCAATGCGGCTCGCCAGAGGATGACTGGTACCGCATGGCCATTCACCACACGGCCGGACCCCAGACCGCCGGCGGGACCGTCGAAGAACGGCTGCGGGGAACCCAGGCGTATGCGATGGACAGCGGGAGCTACTGCGACCTCCCGTATCAGATGATGGTGGGGTTCGACGGCACGCTCTACGAAGGCCGCGCCCTCGAGCTGCAGAGCGGAGCCACCGGCGGCGGCAACAACCCGGGCAACCTCGCGGTCTGCTTCATCGGCTGCTACCACGAGCCCGAGGCGGAGTGCGTCGGCGGCGTTGGACACCAACCCACCGACGCGATGATGACGCGCGGCCAGCTGCTCGTGCAGACCCTCGTTCGGCTGTTCGACATCTCCACGGCGGACGACAACATTCGAGGGCACCGCGACTGGCCCGGCAACTCTACCGCTTGCCCCGGAGCGCGGCTGCACCCTCGGCTCGGAGAGTTCCGCGCCGACCTGACCTGGTTTTCCGCCACCGAAGTCGAGCGCTCGTGGGATGTCGAGGTTGAGCTGAGCGTCGGCGAGTCGACCGAGGTCTGGGTCGAGCTGGAGAACACCGGTGGCCTGCCGTGGATCCCCGACCAGACGTTCCTCGCCCCCACCGAGCCCCGCGACTCCGAGTCCCCGCTCTACGATCCGTCTTGGCCTTCGGAGAGTCGGGCCGCCACGGTCGATGCCGAGGTCCAACCCGGAGAAATTGGGCGTTTTTCTCTCGGCGTCTCCACCGCGGCCGAAGGCACCTTCACCCAGACGTTCGGACTGGTGCACGAGGGAACCACGTGGTTTGCCGACCCTCCATGGGGAGGAGGCCCCACCGACGACGCCGTGACGCTGACCGTCCAAGCCGTACAGGGCAGCGAAGACACGACCAGCGGCGGCGGCGAAAGCTCGACCGGCATCGTCGATCCCACCGAAGCCGGGGGAACCGGCGGGGGCACGACCGGTGCCGCAACGTCGGATGGCTCGAGCTCAGACGGTGGCGACACGTTCGCGCTGCCCCAAACGACCGAAGGAGACGACGGCTGCGGCTGCCGGAGCACTTCGAGCTCGGGTGCGTGGTGGGGACTGGGCCTGTTTGGGTTGCTGGCGCTTCGACGCCGGGACTTCTGAGGGTGCGGACTTCATATCGCCGAGGGCGCCTGGGGTTGCTATGCTCCGCCGCATGTCGGACTTCGACCTCAACGCGCTGATGCAGCAGGCCCAAGCCATGCAGCAGCAGATGGCGGAAATGCAGAAGAACCTCGAGACGGTCGAGGTCACCGGTGCTGCAGGTGGTGGCATGGTCAAGGTCAGGGCCACCGCGGCGCAAAAGATCCTAGGCATCGAGATCGACCCCGCGGTGATGGGGGAAGACAAAGACATGCTTCAAGACTTGATCACCGCCGCGGTCAACAGCGCCCTCGACAAGGCCAAGGAAGCGGCCGCGAGCAAGGCTTCCTCGCTCCTGCCCCCGGGCATGACGCCGCCCCCCGGCTTTCCTGGCCTGGGCTAGCCGCTTGTGAACCATCGCGACCCACCTGCGGATCCGCTGCAACGGTTGTGTGCGCTGCTGGGTCGTCTGCCCGGGATCGGCGACAAAAGTGCGCTTCGGCTCGCGCTCGCTATCGTCAGGTCAGATCCCGAATATGTTCGAGCGCTGGCCGACGCGCTCGGCACGGTCCACCACACGCTCCAGCTCTGCGGAGAGTGTTGCGACCTCACCCCCGATCCGGTCTGTGAGCGCTGCTCGGATGCCAAGCGCGACCGCACCATCATTTGCGTCGTCGCACAACCCCAAGACCGAATGGCGATCGAGCGGTCCGGCGTGTTCCGTGGCCTCTATCACGTGCTTCACGGAGTTCTCGACCCGCTCGGTGGGATTGGGCCCTCCGACCTGAAGATCGAGCCGCTGCTGCGTCGGCTCGAGTCCGGTGACGGCCCCACCGTCGAAGAACTCATCGTCGCGACCAGCCCCAACGTCGAGGGAGATGCCACCGCGCTCTACCTCAGCAAGCTCATCGGCCCCTTGGGCGTGAAGGTCAGCCGAATCGCCTCTGGCGTGGCCGTGGGCGGGGAGCTGGAATACGCCGACGTGACAACCCTCCACCGGGCCCTCGAAGACCGTCGCCGGCTGTAGGTGCAAAGGGCCCCTGGCCGAGCCGTGGGCACGATGCAGGCCGAGGATCGAACCCCGGTCGGTCGTCCTCGACTTGCCCCAGAGGTTCTGTTAGCGTCCTGCAACGTCGGGCCATGGCATTTGCTATGGCCTTCCTTTCGCCCCACAGAACTTACGCCCGAGGGTAGCGCCCTCGATGCGATTCTCGAGTAGGAGCCACAACACAACATGCTCACGCCGCAGCTCGTGATGTACGAGGAAGAGGTCCGGCAGATCCAGAGTGTCGCCGACCGTTTGCAGCGGGACTCTCGGTCCCAAGCGATCCTCGTCGTCGACAAGAACGGACAACTCATCGCGGCATCCGGTTCTGCCAGCGAACTGGATACCACTTCACTCAGCTCGCTCGTGGCCGGCAACGTCGCCGCGACCGGAGGCATTGCCCAGCTGATTGAGGAGGAAGAGTTCACCGGTCAGTTCCACGAGGGCAAGGGGAAGAGCGTTCACATGACGATCGTCGCCCGCAAGATGATCCTCGCCGTCCTCTTCGACAAGTCCACGACGCAGGGCTTGGTGAAGTTGCGGGTGAAAAAAGCCTCCGTCGAACTCGCCGCGATCCTCCTAGAGGTCGACAAGAAAGCCGCGAGCTCAACGAACGACGTCTTCTCGGAAATTACCGACGCAGACATCGACAACCTCTTCAACGACTAGAATTAGAAGGGGCCCAGGCCGAATGTCGTTCATCAACTACAGCTCGCGAGAGATCAACTGCAAGCTCGTGTACTACGGGCCTGGTCTCTGCGGGAAGACGACCAACCTTCAGTACATCTACAACAAGACCCGCGAGGACGCGAAAGGCAAGATGATCTCTCTTGCCACCGAGACCGAGCGGACCTTGTTCTTCGACTTCTTGCCGCTGTCGCTCGGCGAGATTCGGGGTTTCCGAACCCGCTTCCACCTCTACACGGTGCCCGGCCAGGTGTTCTACGACGCCAGCCGAAAGCTCATCCTCAAAGGCGTAGACGGCGTTTGCTTCGTCGCCGACTCCCAGCTGGAGCGGATGGAAGCCAACATCGAGAGCCTGGAGAACCTGCGAGAGAACCTGCAGGAACAGGGCTACGAACTCGACAAGCTGCCGTACTGCGTCCAGTACAACAAGCGAGACTTGCCCAGCGCGGTCCCGGTGGAGGAGCTCTCCGAGCTTCTCAATCCCACGAAGGTCCCCGAGTACGAGGCGATCGCAACCTCCGGCCAAGGCGTGTTCGACACGCTCAAAGCACTGGCCAAGCAAGTGTTGCAAGAGCTTCGAAAAGGCAGCTGACAAGCACTGCCTGAAGCCGCCCCCTACACGGGGCGGCTTTTTCATTGGTTCTCGTCTCCGCAGAGGACTCGGGCCGGCATACTCACCTCCATGTGGGCTCTCGAGAACACGACCCCATACGCGGCCGAGCGGACGAGCGTGTTGGACATCAACGGCGCCCGCGAGTGGATCGTCGTCGTCAAGGCCACGTACTCGCTCCGGGAAGGCCAGCCCCTGCAGCTGGCTGAGGAGCAAGTTCCGCCGGTGCTCGTTCCAGAGTTCTCCGGCGAGGATGGCATGTCGAGCCTGCGCTACGACGCCGAGCTCAGCCCGCAGAAACCCGGCACCGACATCCTGCTTCTGGGCGCGGCCCATGCCCCCCAGGGACGGCCCACGACGGAGGTCCTGGTCGCCCTTCAGATCGGACCCAAAAAGAAGACCCTTCGTGTGGAGGGTCAGCGTACCTGGCAACGCGACATCTCCGGGGAGATCGTCGCGGGACCGCCAGAGCCTTTCATTGTGAGCCCGTTCCGCTATGAGGATGCGTTCGGGGGCTATGACGCGTCCGACCCCGACCCCCGAAAGCACGTCTTGCATGCGGCCAACCCGGTCGGTTCGGGGGTTGCCGAATCGAAGGCATCACTCCTGGGAAAGCCCGCTCCCCGCGTGCACGTGGTGGAGGGAGAGTCCGGACTCGCCGCCGGTTTCGGGCCCACGGCCTCACATTGGGCCCCACGGGTGAAGCTCGCGGGGACCTACGACGGGGCATGGTTCCGAGATCGGAAGCCGCTACTCCCACTCGACTACGATCCGCGGATCCACTTGTGCGCGCCGCAGGACCAGCAGTTCATCCCTCACCTGCGTGGCGGACTCCCCATCTCGCTCACCAACATGAGCCCAAGCGGGCGGCTCACGTTCGCGCTGCCGAAGCACTACTTCGTGTTCGAGACGATCTTCGACCGCGGTCCCACGGCTCAGCACCGCGCCAAGCTCCACACCGTCACGATCGAACCCGAGGAAGAGCGATTGTTGCTCGCCTACCATACCTGTCTGGCCTGCCATCACCGGCACGACGAAATCGACCGAACCGTCATCCGCGAACTCCCCTACGTTGAGGCCTGATGCAACCGCCAACCTCGAGAATTGCGTTCGGTGCGGCGTTTGCGAAGACGCCCGTCGGCCTGTCCTGGGAGAGCTCCGCCGCCGCTGTTCGGGCGGGCATCACTCGACTCGCCGAGCATCCGTACATGCTCGACCGGGAGGGGCAGCCTTTTGTCGTGGCGTGCGTGCCCACGGTCAGCGGCGTCACTCGCCTCTCCCGCTGCATCGAGCTCCTCGACACACTCCTGATCGACGCTGTGCCTGTCATCGAGAAGTTCCGGGGCACAGTGGCGACATGGGTCTGCCTTCCCGAGGGATGGGGTGAGCACCGAGCGACATTCATCCCCCGAGTGTTGGCGGCCACCGGTTCCGGCGACATGCGGATTCACGTGCTTCCCCGAGGGCATGCGAGCGGCCTCATCGCGCTGCAACAAGCAACGACTCAGATCTCCGGCGCCCAGATCGATGGGGCGCTGATCCTTGGCGTCGATTCGCACATCGACCCGGACGTTCTCGAGCAGGCAGACGACGAGCGCCAGCTTCTCTCCGAGGCCAACAAGTTTGGATTCCCTCCCGGCGAGGGGGCCGGTGGGGTGTTCCTGGCCGCCGACACCAGCCTCAAGTCCGGGGGCTTGCCGGTCCTGGGTCGCGTGGTGGATGTCGGGCTGGGTGTCGAACCGGAGCCCATGGGCTCCGAGGGGGTCTCGACCGGAGTCGGGCTCTCCGCTGCGATCAACGGCGCGACAGTTCGCCACTCCAGTCAGACCCCGGTGGGTCGCATCTACTCCGATCAAAATGGCCAGCGCTACCGCGACTCAGACTACGTTTGGGCAACGCAGCGCATCCGGCCGGTGTTTGAAAACCTCTCAGACTTCGTGACGCCTGCCGAGGCCTGGGGAGACGTCGGCGCGGCAACCGCGCCGCTGCTGCTCGGTCTTCCCCTTGCTGCCGCAAGCAGGCGATACTCGACGTGCAGCACGAGTTTAGTCTTCTGCTGCTCGACCGGGGCCGACCGGGCTGCGGTCACCCTGCACCACGCGCGTTGAACCATGGGTACGGTCGCCGTCAATCCTCCACGAACCCCGGTCACCAAAGGAAGCATGGGGATGTCCCCTGCCGTGGTCCCCAACGTTTGCAAGATGCCGGGACCTCCGGCGCCCTTCGTCCCGGTCCCGCTCCCCAACATCGGACAGTCCGGAAACGGGCTGGCAAAGTTTGCGAAGAAGGTGACCTTCGACAAGCAGAAGGTTGGAATCAAGGGCTGTGAGTTCAAGAGCGTTGGTGATGTCGCGAGCAAGGGAACAGGTGGGGGTCTCGTCTCGTCACAGACGCACGGAACGACAAAGTTCGTCGGGCCCGGCTCGATGAACGTGAAGGTCGAAGGCAAGAACGTTCAACTCCTGGGCGACTTCACGACGAACAACGAATAGCTGATCGTGGGCGCTCCCAACTCAGCCAACCCCGCCCTCGGCATCGCCCAGGCCCCCGCGGCCCCGGCGATGACCGGCCAGGCGAAGCTCGAGGAGATCGCGAAGTACTGCGACAAGCACGTCTCCCCCAACAAGAAGACCGGGGGCAAGAAGAGCTGCCTCAAGCTGGGCTCGGACAAGCACGCGTGCGCCGAGGGTAAGGTTCAGGAGCACCGCAAGAAGAACCCGCAAAACGGAAACCCAGAGCTCGAAGGAGAACGCGGCTATCGCCGCCCTGCACTCAACTCCAACAACCGTCCCGCGATGCCGCTCCAGGCACCGCAACCAACGGGCGGGGCTCGGCCCAACCTTCGCGCCGCGTTCCAGGCTGGCGGCGCGGCCATCGGCCAGGCGTTCGCAGCTCTTCGCGGCAACTGCTTTCCCGACGCTGCCATCTTGGGACCCAACGGTGAGAAGACCTTTGCCGATTTCAAGTTCCCGTGTCCTCCGGGCCACCCAGTCGGTAAGAAAGGGATTTCGAAGGGCGGCTCACGTCCGACGATGAGCCCGCGACAGCAAGGCAGCTACGACGCTCTCGGCCTGTCCACGGGCGGAGGCACGACCGTCGTGATTAGCCCTTAGACGGACTCCGAGCCGCGTATACTCGCCGCGATGTCTTGGGAGGAGACGACGGCCGCTCACACGATCTTCGGACAGGAGGAGGTCGTGATGCGCACAGGTTTTGTGATGGAGTTCTATGGGGACGACGCCCTGCACGCCGTCGCACTCGACCTCTTCGACGAGATTCACGCTTGGATTCCCAAGGACACCAAGCTCTACGTGCTCGGGAAGAACAGCACCGAGTACAAGGAGCTGACCTCCCGCCGGCTGAACCGCTTGCGGAAGACGCTGGGAGCTCTTGCAACCGAGGGGCAGTTCTATGCCATCAAGGACGCTGAGGGCCTCGCGGTCAGGGACTACTCGCTCGAGCTGAGCATCGCCGAGGACCCGCCGGGGACGCTCGCCGTCGGCTTGCCGCTGTCCTTCGTCCAAGGTCGCGAAGACGAAGCCTTCGAAACGTTCCGGAGCCTCGTTGACCGGTATCCCTTCCATATCGCGACCGCGGGATACGGGTTCAACATGGCGTGGAGTCGCGATGCCGAGATGGTGGGGGAGCCGGTCCAGATGCGCACGGCCCTGCGCCACCATGGGCTGATGGTTCGTAACCGGGTCCACGAAGGGATGCTGCACAACCAGCTGAAATCGGTGCACTGGCTCACCTTCTTGCAAACGGATCTCGCCGAAACCGTCGGCGGCGCGGAGGTACTGGGCGGACTCCAAGGAGTCTCGACCCACCCCGTGGCGCACGGGCTTTTGCTTCGGGCAGGGAACGCGCCCGCAGTCGGCGACATCAATCGCCAAGCCCCCGACCTCGGCCCCATGAAGGCGGTCAACGCGGCGCTTAAACCACTCCGGATCGCGGAGTGGTTTAAGGGAACCACACACCTTTGCCGACTCGACGACGAGGACGTGCAGGGCTGGCTTTCGCGGATGGACGACTGAGCGATGCACGTGGTCGGTTGGCCATTCCCCGTCCTCGTCAGAGGCGACGTCATGGGAGCCGGACCGGCGGTCGTCGTCGTCGAGTGGAACTTCGATCCGGAGGTCTCGCAGGACGATCGGTCGGCGCAGGTCGACGAAGTCGCGTGCGTCGGCAGCTGGTGGTGCAAGCTCGTCGAAGCAGGTGCTGGGGGAGGCGATCGGATCGCTCCGGATCGATGCGCCGCAACGCCCATCGACGAACACC
>CAYGTG010000199.1:0-10283 GCA_964352485.1 uncultured Nannocystaceae bacterium
CGAGGTTTCGTGAACGCGGCATCGAGCGGCGTCGCGTAGACGATCTCGACGGCGTCGCGCATCTTGCGTTCGTGGAAGAAGTGGTCGGCGAGAAAGGCGAGCTCCAGTGGCGCCACCGGACACTTGATCGGCATCTCGATGGGGTTGATGACAAACCGACCGCCCTTCCATCCCTCCAGCGCGCGACCCAAAGCGGTCGCGCCTTCGAGGGTGTAGAAGTCGAAGACGGTCTCGTTCCAGTCCGGGCCGAGCATGCCTTCGGTTTTGGCCGGCATCGTCTTCGCCCCGGTTGCGACCACGAGCACGTCGTAGGCCAGCCGCGAGCCGTCTCGAAACTGAATCCGCTTTGCGCTGGCGTCGACGGTATCGATCTCAGCGATGCGAAAGTCCACGCCGTCAGGGAGGAACGCGTCTCTGGGCCGCACGATCTCCTGGGGGCGATACAAGCCAAACGGGAGGAAGAGCAGGCCTGGTTGGTAGACGTGATCGTTGTCGCGATCGACCACCGTAATACGCCACGAGTCCGGAACCCGGGCCCGCAACTTGTTGGCCATGAGGGTGCCGCCGGTTCCGGCACCGAGAATCACGAGGTTCTTCATGCTTGGGCGGCCGTGGAGGCAGCGACATCAAGGTAGTCACGCCGGCCGGCACCTGGCCTGCAAAGCTTGCGCCCATGACCGCAACCAGGACGGTCTCCGCGGCCGAAGTTGCCGGAGCCGACGAGCCCTGTGCGCGACCTCTACAGCTGAGGAGCCCCGTACATCGTGCGCCACGCCGGATCGAACACGTACTCGCCATCCACGATCGGAGAGTCCCCAGACACGACCACCGAGCAGTGCGGATAACCGTTGGGCGTCTGCACAATGAGGCGGTGCGAGTCGCCGTACGGGGGGTCCATCGTGTCAGCAACGACCGGCATGCCCGGCAGCCCGGCGGATTCCCAAGCGTTGAGGTGGCCGGCGTGCTGCTCATCGGCCACGTGTGAGAGGCCGAACATCACGTCAACCGGGGTCATCGTCGACGCATCGACGTTGCCCCACCCGCCCGAGTGCATCACCGCCCGAGAGAAGGGCCGCCGGGTCGCGAACAGGCCGCTGCTGGAAGCACCGTGCGAGATCCCAGCGATGATGACGTGCTCGTAGCGAATTCCACCCGCGCCGTCGAGGTAGAACCCCCAGTCACCACCGGGATGGACTTCGTCCAGATGCTCGAGGATCGTGACGACACGGCCTTCGGCACTGTCGGCCCGACTGATGTCGATCACCGCAGAGTGATCCTCGCCGATGAGAGCCTCCCACCGGGTATTGGTGTTGCAGTCCGGGCTTCCATCGCAGCTCCAGTCGTTGGCGTAGTGGGGTTCCACCACGTGGAAACCATACCCAGCGAGGTGAGCACCGAAGTTGCGCCAGGCAGCGGGAGTGTTGGTGAAGCCCGACAAGAAGAAGACGAGTTTGCCCTGTGGTTCGACGCGGGTATCGAGGTGGGCGTACTGCAACGCGATCGCGTCCTCCACGGTGGGATCGAGGACTGCGGGGTCGAGCTCGAACTCGTAGAGCTGGGGATCGCTGAGGTCGACGTTGGGAAAATCGGGTTCACCACCGCTGCTGCTGCTCGCATCGCCCACGGAGTCGGTCGTGACCGAAGCCGTGGTCGCGGTCGTGGTCGATTCGGCGCCGCTCGACGTCGCGGCGGCGCTCGTCGATGCCTCGCTGGTGCTCGGCTGCCCGGTGTTGCTCTGCGACGTCATCGCCTCGCTCGACCCGGAGACGTCGGTGTCGGTCCCCTCGCCGTCCCCGCCTCCGCCGCACCCGAGCACAAAGGCGCCACACAACATCCAACCCGTTCGCATGCCAGCAGGGTATCGCGGCACTCGCTCGCACTCCATGTCACAAGCTTGTGGCGGAGTCGCTCAGGGCCGATGTTCTGCTTTTTCTGTCACCGCAGGCTCGCGTCGTGCAAAGGGGGTGCGCACGAGGTGCTCGTCCGAGGCCATGAAAGCCGCGCTATCGTGGGCCGATGCGGATTGTAGCCGTCGCGTCGCCAGGCCTACGGCCGCAGCTTCGCAACCAGCTGTCGTCGCGCCCCGACGACGTCGGACGCATGACCGCAGGCCGCGATGGTGCCGTCCTCATCCTGTGACAACGCCGAGATGGCGCCACGCACCGAGTCGCCGTCGTTGAAGACTCGGGTCCATCGCTCCTCGCCCTGGGGATCGAGCCTGCGCACCAGGGGGCGGAACTGGTTAGGGCCATCCCCGATCAGGCTTCCGCCCGCGACGATGAGGTCGCCGCCGGGATCGACGATGATCGCGGTATAGAAGGCCCCCTCGGATTCCTCACCGAAGTAGCTGAGCAATGTGTCCTCGAGTACGCCCTGCCGGCTGACCTGATGGAGCTGCGCAAGCAAGGGTACATCGCGACCATCGGACCACCCCACCGACCACAGCGCGGAGTCCAGGTTTCCGGGTTCGGCGATTGCGAGTCCCCAGACGTAGGTGTTGAGCATCGGGTCCTTCGCGACGGAGGCCACCCCGGTGACCGGCGAGGCCGTGGTGAACCCCCGTAGCCTCTCGCCATCCATCCGGTACCCCGCGACGTAGGTGCCGTGTTCATCCATGACGACGTCGCGAAGGTAGGACTGGGTTTCGATCGGGTCGCTTCCGACGCTGTCGTCGGTGTCCGCCAGAACAAGCATGGGGGAGTAGGTCGAGGCATACGTACTGACGCCCGGGCCATCCCCCTGAAACCCGACGACGCTCACCACGCCAGGGCCCGTCGCGACGGCTTGAAACCCGCTTCGCGCCCCCACAGACGAGCTCACAAGGTCCCCCATGAGCATGCCGTCCGAGTCGACCTGAGCCACCCATCCGCTGGACTGAACGCCGCCGACCGTATCCCGTTCCCCAACGACGTAGATCCGCCCCATTCCATCCACCTCCAGGCCACGGACGCTGTCATCACGCTCGGTCGTGACGAGGTCGACCTCGAGTTCGAGCGTTCCATCCGGCGAGAAACGGACCAGATTCGCCTCACTCTGGAACGAACCGGGCTTGCCGATGAATCGGCTGCCGCCCGCGAGAATGGCACCGCCCTCCACAACCGCGACCGCGTCGAGCGTGTCGGTGTTCGTGCCCGGGACGCTCGAGAGTGTCTCCACCCACAAGACGCTGCCGGACTCCAGGCAGTCGTTGTTGCACCCGTCACCATCGACCTCGTTGGCGTCGTCGCAGTCTTCATCGGCGTCCGTGTTCCCATCGCCGCAACGCGGGGCGGCGACCGTGGTCGTGCTGTCGTCGGTGGCCGGTGTCGTCGTCGTTCCGAACGACGTCTCGTTCGACCCGGTCGCGGACGATGTGCCTTCGCTCGAGGCGGTCACCGGCTCGGTGGATCCGCTCTCGTCCGCACCGGTGGACCCCTCGCCGCCCCCCGCGGTGTCGGATGGTTCCGCGAAACAGCCGAGGCTGAGCACGATGGCAAGCAAAGAACAGCGGCGCACGAGGGCCACAGCATACCGGAGCGCCCTGTCGAGTGCGGAAGCGCAGCGCCGGCTAGAGCACATCTCATAACCTCGCCACGCCGTCTCGCTGGTCTCCGAGTCACCGCGTCGAGGTTATGAGATGTGCTCTAGACCAACGACCACGTCAGCCGGGCCTGCTGCCACGCGGCGGCAACGACCGAGCTCCACGCCAGCAGGGCCACCAGCATGTCGACACCTACGGGTGCGCCCAGCTGCGCGAGGAGCCCTCGGGCGATGAAGGCGAGGGCCGCGACGATGAAGAACGCATAGGGGCGCGCCACCTGTCCCGCGCGCATGGGCCACACGAAGCGCAGCACCTGAACACAAGCGTTGAGCACGACGGCGTCGGCGAGGATGCCGACGAGCTGGCGCAGCTTCCAGATCCTGGCCCCCTCCGAGTCGAGACCCAGCCACAAGTACAGACCCACAAGCGCGGTCGTGATCCCCAAGACCCCGTAGGTCAGCGTCGCCCACCTGCCTTCCATGGGGTCTCCGAGCCCGGCGCGGCTTAGCTGCAGCGCAAAGCGAACGGCGGCATAACCCCAAAGCACATTGCTGACGATGCGCGGCCCGGCGATAATCCCGAGCTCGAACTCCAGGACCGCGGCGAGCATCGACATCAGTGCGAGCATGAGTGCGAGCATGAACACCAGCCAGGCCCGGAACAGGCCGTCGTCGCGCTGAAGTCTCATGAGCACGAGCCCGGACCCGAGCATGGCGAATAGGGAACCTGCGATCTCGACGCCGATCATGCCTGCCCCTGCACATGTTCGCGAATTTGGTCCAGAGCGTTCTTCGTCGCCTGCCGACCCAGAAGGGTGCGAAGCATCCCGGACAGGCCGTGGCAGACGCGCTCAAGCTCGTCGGGGAAGTCGTCTCCTGCCCGGAGGCGCGCGACCTCGAGCGCCCGCCGCGAGGTGTGCGGACCCAAGAGCACACCGAGCTCCTCCAGCACGGCGGCATCGACACGTCGGCGATCGAAGGACGTCATCGGCAGGAGCTGCAGACTGCAATCGTTCGGCGAACGGCACGTCCGCGCCAGGATCATTGTGTGCCGGATTCTCGTCCCCAATGCGAGGCGCGTCTCGCAAATGCCCGCAGCGCACGTCACGTGGAAAGCCTTGCTGGATCTGCGCGATCGCAAGATCGGTCAAGAACCTGCACTGCGGCCCTGATAGGGTCGCGCGGTGGCCACGACGCTCGAGGACCTGCTGCCCACGATCAACGCGATCGCCTCCGATCGTGGTCGGGCGTCGCCGCTCGCCGAGCTTGCCGCAGCTGCCCAGCGCTCCCCGACGCACTTCCAGCGCACGTTCGCCAAGCTCGTCGGCGAGTCGCCCAAGCGCTACGACACCCGCCTGAGGCTCGAGGCCGCCGCGATGCTGCTGGTCTGCAGCGACACCGCGGTGCTTGACGTCGCGCTGGAGGCCGGCTTCGAGAGCCACGAAGGATTCACGCGGGCGTTCCGCTCGCACTTCGACACCACACCCCGCGACTTCCGGAGCAACCACGCGCATCTGTCCCCGGCCGCGCTCGACCGACATGCGAGCGTCGTCCGGCACGTAGGACCGTGCATCGGCCTGTATCGCATGTCCACCACAGACACATCGGAGAACGACTCATGAGCTACGACATCGTCCGCACCACCCTCCAGGCCCAGCCCATTTTGTTCTGCCGCGGCCGCGCCCCGATCGCCGAGCTCGCGGCCCTGCTCGGCCAGCTGCTGCCGAAGGTGTTCGGATACGCCACCGAGTCCGGCGCCACGATGGTCGGCCCCCCCTTCGTCCGATACGTCGCGTTTGGCGAAGAGGTCGTCATCGAGGCCGGTCTGCCCGTCGCGCCCGGCGCCGCGGCCAAGGGCGACATCGAGCTGGGTGAACTCCCCGCCGGGCCCGTCGCGTCGACGGTTCACACCGGACCCTACGACGGCCTCGGCGAAGCCCATCAAGCCATCGCGGACTGGATCGAAAACGAGGGCGCGAGCCCAGGCGGCGCCCCCTGGGAGGTCTACGTGACCGATCCGGGAGAGGTCCCCGACCCCGCCGACTGGAAAACCCAGGTGCTCTGTCCGATCGGCTCCGCAGCCCGTTTGCCCGGCACTTCTCCGTAATAAATTCTGCGATGGGTCGAGCGTCCGGAAGCGCTCAAAAAGCGGTAGCTTCCCGCTATGGCAGTCCGTCTCGGAGACACCGCACCCGACTTCGAAGCTCCCAGCACTGAGGGAACGATCAAGTTCCACGAGTGGCTCGGTGATTCATGGGGAATTCTTTTCTCGCACCCAAAGGACTTCACGCCCGTGTGCACGACCGAGTTGGGCATGGTCGCGAAGCTCAAGCCTGAGTTCGACAGGCGCAACGTCAAAGCCGTCGGGCTTTCGGTCGACAGCGTCGAGGATCACAACAAGTGGAAGAGCGACATCGAGGAGACGCAGGGCGCAGCCCTCAACTTCCCGCTGCTCGGTGACCCCAGCCGCACCGTTGCCAACCTCTACGACATGATCCACCCCAACGCCGACAACACCCTCACGGTGCGCTCGGTGTTCATCATCGGGCCCGACAAGAAGGTCAAGCTCACCCTGACCTACCCCGCCAGCACCGGCCGCAACTTCGACGAGATCCTGCGCGTCATCGACTCGCTGCAGCTCACCGCCGACCACAAGGTCGCCACCCCCGTGAACTGGAACGACGGCGACGACTGCATCGTGGTCCCGTCGATCAGCACCGAAGACGCGAAGAAGCAGTTCCCCAAGGGCGTGACCGAGGTCAAGCCCTACCTTCGGACCACGCCCCAGCCGAACAAGTAGGCGAGCCGCTCCGAGCGCACGGCCGACGGGAATGTGAACCCGCCGGTCGAGGTTTGGACGAGGGTGAACGCCGAGCAAGCCAAGCGCAGCGAGGACGAGGGTGGCGAGATGGTCCGGGTCTACGCCGCCGCAAGCACGCTCGAAGTCGAACTCGTGGAAGCAGCATTTCGCGCCCACCAACTTCCCCACGTGGTCCGGTACAAGTTGGGATACATGGAGCCGACGTTCGTCGGCGATGAGCTGCGAACGCCCTATGTCCTGGTCCATCATTCTCGGGTTTCAGACGCCCAAGCTCTGTTGGCAACCCTCGGCCTGGCCGATGACGACGCGGGGCCCTCGCCGCGCGACCGTTTCGAAGCCGTGCTCGATGCGCTCGGCACCCCGGACGCCCTTCCGCTCGACAGCCTGTGGACCGTCGCTCCTGAGGAGTTCGCGGATTGGCTGGTCGGTGCGCTCCCGGACCTGTTCGAGCGTCTCGCGCCACCGACGGTTCGCTCCGCCCTCCAGGAACTCGACGAACCCGGCCGGCACGCGTACCGCGACGCCCTCGACCGCGCCGTGGCCGACGCACCGGAGATGACGCGCACCGCGATTTACGACGGGCTGGCGGACGAGCCTGCGCCCGACCCCACTTCGGTGTGGGCCTCGCTCCTGGGCCGGTAACCATCCCGTTCGCGGTATCGTCCTCCGGTCGTCATGCCCCAGCTATCCGTCCTCGATCTGGCTCCCATCACGCGCGGTGGCTCCGTCACCGACACGTTGCGGAACACCGTCGAGCTCGCACAGCACGTGGAGCGCGTCGGCTACCATCGCTTCTGGCTCGCCGAGCACCACGGGATGCCTGGCATCGCCAGCGCCGCCACGGCGGTGCTGATCGGACACGTCGCCGGCGCCACCTCGACCCTTCGCGTCGGCGCCGGCGGCATCATGTTGCCCAACCACGCGCCGCTGATGGTCGCCGAGCAGTTCGGCACGCTCGAAGCGCTGCACCCGGGCCGCATCGACCTCGGCCTGGGCCGGGCCCCCGGCTCCGACGGCCCGACCGCCCGGGCACTGCGTCGAACGATGCACTCCGATCCCGACGCGTTTCCGCAGGACGTACAGGAGCTGATGTCGTACTTCGAAGGCACCGGCCCCGTGCAAGCGGTGCCCGGCGGCGGCGCCAACGTGCCGATCTGGATCCTCGGCTCGAGCCTGTTCGGTGCCCAAACCGCCGCTGCGCTCGGGCTGCCCTACGCCTTCGCGTCCCACTTCGCACCGGGCCAGATGATGGAAGCGATCACCGTCTACCGAGAGACCTTCCGACCCTCCAAGCAGCTCGCCAAGCCCTACGTCATGCTTGGCTACAACGTCATCGCGGCCGAGACCGACGACGAAGCCCGCCTGCTCGCGACCTCGCTCAAGCAAGCGTTTGTCAACCTGCGCCTCGGCCGTCCCAGCACCTTGCCGCCGCCCAACCCCACCTTCGACGACCAGCTTCCGCCGCAGGCCCACGCCTTGCTCAACTCGGTGCTCTCCGCGTCCGCGATCGGATCCCAACAGACCGTTCGTGACGCGATGCACTCGTTCGCCGAGAAGACCGGCGCCGACGAGCTGATCGTCGCTTCGATGATGTACGAGCAGGCCGCGCGCCTGCGCTCCTTCGAGTTGCTCGCCGAGCTGCGTGCCGAACTGGCGGCCTAGAGCGGCGATCAGTTTGATTCCACGCGCTGATGCACCCCTGGGGCCGCACCTCACGGCGTCGCGCGGCGCTCGTGGTGTGCCCGGTCCGTCGAGCGCCGAGCAACGCAGCCACAAGGGGCCAGAGGCGTGCATTGCGGGTCGAATTCAAACCGGTCGCCGCTCTAAGGGCAGTTGCCCGAGGTCACCGTGTCGCCGCTGACCGGTACGCCGTCGCCGGCCACATCCGAGAACACCAGCGGGATCGACTGGCAGTAGTATCCGCCGCAGTCCTGCATCCGCATCACGTGCGCGTGCCGTCCGGTTGACCATCCCGTCGTGCCAGACAGGCCGACCTGCGACCCGATGGTGACGGTCTCGCCGACCGCCACGGAGACCGACTGCAGGTGCATGTATACGGATTTGCTTCCGTCGGCGTGCAGGAGCGTGACGTAGTTGGCGAAGCCAGAGCACTCCATGCCGCCGCCGTTGTAGCAGGGGTCGCCGGGCCCGGTTTCGTCAAAGGTGTGCGTGACGACGCCGCCGGCGATCGCGACCAGCGATGACCCCAGCGGCAGGCCAAAGTCGAACGCGTAGGCCGAGGTGCCGTTGTGACTGAGCGCCCCGTTGTTGCCCTGGGTCACCTGCGCGGTCGTGCCACAGGGAAGCGGGAGGTAGAAGCCATCGAACTCGGGCGGCTCGTCCGTCGTGCACTCCACGAGGGACGACAGTACGTAGCCCTGGACCGCCGGGTTTTCGATCTCGAACCACACGTCGACACCCTCGATCGACTCGCCCATCGTCTCGCCGAGCACATCGACGACCGCACCGTGGGCCAACGATCCGACCGGCGGGTTCGCGGTGGAGGGATCGGGGCGGACGTTGAGCGTGAGCCCAGCCCCCACCGTGACCCGCGCCCGGGGGCAATCGTTCTGCATGCCCGTCGAGCTCTCGCCGACCTCGCCGGTCTCGGTGCCAGTTCCCGAATCGGTCGTGGGCAGGCTGGTGCCTTCCGCTGAGGACGCCGACGTGCTCGTCCCGAGCGAGGTTACGCCGCCGCTCGACGTCGGCGCCGGGCCGGTCTCCGATCCGACCTCCCCCCCGGTCGTGCCGCCGCTGTTGTCGGGGTGAAACGCCGCGCCGGTCGCCCCCTCTTCGGTGCCGCAGGCCGCCAGGGCCGCGGCGAGTGCAACGACCGTCCGCTTCGACCCCATGGCACGAGTGTACACCGCCACCGGGATCGGCCATCCCCGGCTGTGCGGCACTGCGTTGCCGCTTCACTCTGCGTTGAGCATGCCGTAGCCGTACTCATCGTGTTCGGCGCGGTCCATGCCCGCGAGTTCGGATTTCTCGTCCAGCCGCAGCCCGACGGTCTTGTGAACCAGCACGAGCAGGAGCCAAGTCAGGGCCCCCGCGTACACCATCGTCACCCCCACCCCGGCAAGCTGAACGAGGAGCTGCTCGGCGGTGGTCCAAATTCCACCAGCCGCTGCGGCGGCCTCGTGCATCCAGGAGTCTCGGATGAAGAAGCTCAGAAACAGGGCCCCCACGATCCCTGCCACACCGTGAATCCCAAACACGTCCAGCGTGTCGTCGTAGCGTAGGCGATTCTTCAGCATAATCGCGCTGTAGCAGATTGCCGATGCGAGCCCCGCCAGCACGATCGCGCCCCTGGGCTGCACAACGCCTGCGGCCGGCGTGATGACGACGAGGCCCGCGAGGATGCCCGATGCAACCCCAAGGCTCGTGGCACGACCGTGATGCGCGGCCTCGATCAGCATCCACGCCAGCGCTCCGGCGGCGGCCGCGACCTGCGTCACCGTGAGCGCCTGCGCGGTCTGGAGATTCGAGGCGATCGCACTTCCGGCGTTGAAGCCAAACCAGCCCACCCACAGCAAGCCGGCTCCAACCAGCGTCATCACCATGTTGTTCGGTGGCATCGCGGTCCCCGGGTAGCCGCGACGCGCCCCGAGGTAGAGCGCCGCCACGAGGCCAGCGATGCCCGCGGAGATGTGCACCACCGTGCCCCCTGCAAAGTCGATCGCGCCGCGGGCCCCGAGATTGAACAGGAAGCCGTCGGACGCCCAGACCCAGTGGCACAGCGGCGTGTACACGAACACCGCCCACAGCAAGATGAAGACGCAATAGCCTCGAAAACGTACGCGCTCGGCAAAGGCACCGGCGATGATGGCGGGCGTGATGATGGCGAACTTCCCCTGAAACATCGCAAAGACGTATTCAGGAACGCCTTCGTCCATGATCCGAGTATCCGCGGATTCGAGGAACAGCAGCCCCGGGTCCCACC
>CAYGTG010000200.1:0-10173 GCA_964352485.1 uncultured Nannocystaceae bacterium
CCTACAAGACCTCCACCCTCGAGGATCACTACGACACGATCGTCGTCGGGTCCGGCCTCGGTGGTCTGACCTCCGCTCTTCTTCTGGCGCAGACCGGGAAGAAGGTGCTGGTGCTCGAGCGCCACTGGGTGCTCGGCGGGTTCACGCACGTGTTCAAGCGCAAGGGCTGGGAGTGGGACGTCGGCGTTCACTACATCGGTGAGGTGCACCGCGAACACAGCGTGCTGCGGCGATTGTTCGACCACCTCACCGATGGCGAACTCACCTGGGCAGACATGGGAGAGGTCTACGATCGGATCTGGTTCGGGGACACCGAGTATCCGCTTCGCAGTGGGGTCAAGAACTTCAAGGCCGACATGTGCGAACGCTTTCCCGAGCAAAAGGACGCCATCGCATGCTACCTCGATCTCGTCTTCGAGGTGTCCAAGGCCTCGCGGTCGTTCTACGCCGAAAAGGCGCTGGGTGACGTCACGGCGTTTCTGGGCGGACGTCTGCTTCGACGCAAGTACATGAGTTTTGCGCGTCGAACGACGTATGATGTCCTTCGCGAGCTGACCGACGACGAGCGCCTGATCGGCGTGCTCACCGGGCAGTACGGCGACTATGGACTTCCGCCGCGTCAGAGCAGCTTTGCGATGCACGCGACGCTGGTGAAGCACTACTTCGGCGGCGGCGCATATCCGATCGGAGGCTCCGCTCGCATTGCCGAGACCTTCGTTCCGCGGATCGAGGCCTCGGGTGGGCAGCTCGCGACGCGGGCGGAGGTGTCGGAGATCGTCGTGGAACACGGCAAGGCGGCCGGCGTGCGCATGGAAGATGGTCGCGTCATCCGAGCCGACCTCGTGATCAGCAACGCCGGCGTCCTCAACACCTTCGGCCGCCTGCTGGGCGATGTTGGCAAGGCGCGGATCGGAGCGACCGAGAAGCTCTCGACGCTGCGTCCCTCGCTGGCCCACGCCAGCTTGTACATCGGGCTCGAGGGCACAAGCGAAGACCTGAAGCTCCCGCGCGCCAACCACTGGGTCTACCCCGATGACTACGACCACGACCGCACCATGGCGAGTTTCGAGGCCGATGAGAACGCGCCGCTGCCAGTCGCATACATCTCGTTCCCGTCCGCCAAGGACCCGACCCACGCGCAGCGGCATCCCGGTAAGTCGACGATTGAGATCGTCACGTTGATGCCATGGTCGCGGGTGTCGAAGTGGGCAGACGAGCCGTGGAAGAGACGCGGCGGCGAGTACGAAGCCCTCAAGGCGCGCTGGTCAGACCGAATGCTGAAGAAGCTCTACGAACGCGAGCCGCACCTCCAGGGCAAGATCGCGTTTCACGAGCTGAGCACGCCGTTGAGCACGCAACATTTCACGGCGTACCAACACGGTGAGATCTACGGTCTTTCACACGACCCCAACCGGTTCGAGCAGCGGTTCTTGCGGCCGCAAACCCCGCTCGAAGGGCTCTACCTGACCGGCCAGGATGTCTGCACTTGCGGGGTCGGCGGGGCGCTCGTCTCCGGCTTCCTCACCGCGTCCGCGATCACCCGCAGCAATCTCCTGATGGACGTGCTGCGGGCAAAGTAGGCGGCTCAGGGGTCCTTGCTGAGGCCGTGCCGGGTCAGCTTGCGATACAAGGTCGCCCGTCCAATGCCGAGCCGGCGCGCGGCCGCGGTGAGGTTTCCGGTGCACGCCTCGAGTGCTTCGATCAGGGCGCGTCGTTCGGCGTCGGCCATGGTGGCGCCTGCGGCACAGGTACTCGCGGTCCCCGGGGCGCTGCGGAGCCCGAGCGTCGCGGCGCACAGCGTCGTGCCCCGATGCGCCACGACGCATCGGTGCGCGACATTGGCCAGCTCTCGGACGTTGCCTGGCCACGGGTGCCGCCGTAGTGCCGGCCAGACGTCGGCGTGGATGACCGCTGGTGGGCAGCCCATCGCCGCCGCGTGGTGATCCACGAAGTGCTCGAACAATGTCCGGATGTCGTCGGGGTGGGAGCGAAGCGCGGGGACTTCGATCGGGTAGATCATCAGGCGGTAGTAGAGGTCTTGGCGGAACTCGTGACTGGCCACCATCTGCTCGAGATCACGGTGGGTGGCAGAGAGCACCCGAACGTTGATCGGCACCGGCTCTGCCGCCCCGACCGGTTCGACGGTTCTCTCTTGCAGGACCCGCAGGAGCCGGACCTGGGCGGCGGGGGAGAGTTCGGCGACTTCATCGAGGAGCAACGTGCCGCGGTCGGCGAGCTGGAACTTCCCCTTGCGAGCATGGGTGGCCCCGGTGAACGCACCCTTCTCGTGCCCAAACAACACGCTCTCCTGTAGGGCCTCGGGAATCGCGCCGCAGTTGAGCGCGACGAAAGGACCGTCCGCGCGGGCGCTGCACGCATGAATCGAGCGCGCGACGAGCTCCTTCCCGGTCCCGCTCTCCCCGTGAATGAACACGGTGATGTCGGTGTCCGCGACCTTCCCGATCTCGGTACGAACGGTCTGCATCTGGGCAGACTCGCCGAGGAACAACGGCGCTTCGGCCCGGGTTCGCTCGGGGGAAACCACTGCGAGCGCAGGACGCAAGGCTGCCTCGACGACCCGCAAAAAACCGGCCTTGTGGATGGGCTTCACCACAAAGTCGAACGCTCCGAGCTTCATGCATTCCACGGCGGTGTCCACCGCGTCGTCCGCGGTGAACACCACAATGCTGCACGGGACGTGGCGGGCGCGGAGTGTCCGAAGGACCGCCAGTCCGTCCGGAGCGGGCATGTTTAGGTCGAGGCAGACCAACGATGGATGTGGCCCGTCGTAGTCCAGGCACGCCTGTCCGCAGCCGAACCCTTCCATGGCGTAGCCGGCCGAAGCCAGCCAGGCGCCCAGCAGCAGACGGATTTCGGTGTCGTCGTCGACGACGTGGATACGAGGCGCGGCTCGAGGCATGCGAACTCGACGATTCCATGCGGCGACAGCCCTCATCGGGCCAGCACCGTTCCCGGATGGGCGTGTCCCGAGTTGGACCCACTGCCAGCTCAGGTTCTTGCGTATCGGGGCGATGCCATCGATCGGATGCGTGCGTCTGTGCCAAAGCTGCTGCTCGTCGACGACGACGAGGCGTCTCGGCTTCTGCTCGTTCAGGTCTTGTCGAGCTGGGGCTATGACGTTGCGCAAGCGAGCAGCGGTGCGGAGGCGCTGAGATCTCTGCGGGAGCAGGATTTCGACGCACTCCTGACGGACCTGGAGATGCCGGTGATCACAGGCTTTGTGCTGGTTCGGCAGATTCGTGCCCGCGAGGAGAGACTTGGGGGCCGTCGGACGCCCGTCATCGCGATCTCGGGGCGCGGCACACTCGCATCCCGTCGCGAGTGTGCCCGGGTCGGATTCGACCGGCTGCTGTGCAAGCCGTTCGACTGGGACACGGTGCGAGACACCCTCCGCCTTCTCGGCGGTGCAAAGCAAGACTCGGGCCCCCTCAGGCCGCTGGAAGTTTCATCCGAAGTGCGATCATTGCTTCCTTCGTTCTTCTCGGCGCGTCAGGCCGACTACTCGAGGATGGTCTCCGCCCTCGCCAACGAGGAGTTCGACCAGATCGACCGGCTGGGGCATCGGCTCAAGGGCTCTGGGGGCAGCTTCGGTTTCCCCGAACTCAGCACGATCGGCGAGCTGCTGGAGGTTGCAGCGCGGGCCGAGGACGCAGGAGCTTGCGCAGAGGCCCTGGACGCGCTTGGAGCAACGCTTCGCGAGGCCGTCTCCCGAGCGGCGTAGCGGACCGCCCGGCTCGATGAGGTGTTCTCACTCGCCGCAAGCGGCTTGAACGACCTGGGTCGCCCGTTCGAAGGGTCCCTCGAACGAGGTGGCGCAGATCGATTCGGTAAGGCCGTGCTCGAAACGCCGGGTGAAACGCATGAGCGTGTCGGCCTGCGTCGCGTGGCCCGTGCGAGAGCAGGTGTCGTCCTCGGTGTGCGCGATCGACAACACCACGATAGCCTCTGGGTTTCCTGCCTTGGCTCGCACGAGCGTGTCGTAGGTCAGCGCGTCGCTGACACCGTCTTCGTCGGTGAGGATGACGACGACGAGCATTGCATCCGAGCGAGCGAACCCCTCGTTGCAGGCGGCAACATCGTCGATACGGGGCTCGAGGGCAGCACGGATCGCCCCGAGCGGTCGCTCGGAGGTGGAGCCCGTCGTCCCGACTCGGATCGCGCATTCGAGCCCAGACTCGAGGTCGTCTTGCTCGGTCATAAAACGGTGCCCCTCCGCGAACGGACCGCAGATTTCACCCGAGCTGTTTTGACCTTTGGTTTGGGTGACCAGCGCGCCGAGGTGTTCGCACCCCGGCGCGTTGCCGTCGTAAGCGTCCGTGGTCATTACACCCACATGGACCGAGTCGACGGACTCCAGCACGCCCGCAACGCCGCGGATGAAGTCGGTCACACTCAGCGCGAGCTTGTGCTGGTTGTTGCTCATGCTCGAGGAGTTGTCGACCACGAACAGGACGTCGACCTTCGAACATCCGTCGACCCAGGGGTCGAACGCCTCCTGGCTGCGCATGTCGGCCGAGAACGCCTCGATCGGGGTCCGGCCACAGCCGAACGCCAGTGAACAAAACAACAACGCCCGCCCTGCTTTGTGTTTCATCCATGGGTCCAACGCCGGGCTGGGCCGGTGCTTACGGCGCCGTGGACGTTTTGGCGCCCCGCTGCGCGATCTGGTGTTTCTCGGGTAGATCGCGTGCCTGCGATGAGGCGTCGCGGTATCCTAGCAATGCGTGTCCGGGGTTGCGATCGTGTCGGTAGCAGCGGTGTGTGCCGGGTACCTGTGGCTTGAGCGCCACCAGGTTCGCCGAGCGGCAATCTCCCAAGCCAGGCAGCGCCGGCAGGTCGGTGTGCTGCGGTGGTGTGAGCCTGCCTCCGTGCTGGATCAGCCCGCGTCGCGGCTGCTCGAGCGCCGCATCGAGGAGGCGGTCCGCTCGGCCGACTTCGCGTGCTCCTACCACGACCGGCTGTTCCTGCGCGGCGCACCCGGAGAGTCCCCATTCCAGCTCCGGCGCGCGCGGGTGGACGCAGCGCAACGTCGATTTGCGATCGCCTCCGAGCGCCTGGAGAGCCAGGCCGCAGCGTGGCTTTCAGCCGCCGATTCGGACGCCGCAATCGATGAGCAGGCGAAGCTCGCGGTGGCGCGCATGCACAGCTGGCTTGGTGAGCACCCCACGTCCAAGCGATTCCCCGTCGGCGACGCTCAGGCGCTCGCCGCGAGCGTTGATGTGTTCGAAAACGTGCTGGCCAACCTTCGGCAGCGGCGGATACGAGGTTCGCGTACAGATCCTTTCCGCAACGCCATGGATGCGGCCGCGAGACAAGATGTCACGGCCGCGTCCGAACTCGTGCCGCCTCGACACGCTACCGCTTCGTCGTTCGCGATGCGGCGCTGAAACCACGGCCACGCCACCCTGGCACGTCGCTTGCGGTGGGCTTGGGCATGCAGGCGTCCCCCTGGTTTCTGGAAGTGGTTGGCCGCGCGCCTCGGTGGCATCGCAGCGCTTGGCTGGTCGGGTTGTTGGCTCTGTCGCTCGGCCTGGGTCTGGCCCTTGCCGCGCTGACCACCGAGGGCTCCATGGATCGCCGAGATCGGACCGGCCGGGTGCTGACGCATCTGCGGCAGAGCATCCAAATGGCCCGCTTGGGTGCCGGTCCGCATGCCGGCTGTCCTGAAGCGCTCGCCGCGGCGACGCTCGGAGGCGTTCTGAAGCACGCCATGGACGGCTGGGATCACCCGGTGCAGATGCGATGCTACGGAGACACCCTTGTGCTCCGATCAGATGCCTACGACCCCGAAAACCCCTTCGACGACGTGGTCCTCATCGCCCCGATGGCCGCCCAGACCAGCCAGGAAGTCAGCCTCACCGAAGGGTTGCGCTAGTTGCGCGAAGAAATGCCTTGTGAGTCGGTGCAGGTGTGGGCAGGATGTCGCGCGCCCGAATAGTGTTTTTGGGCCAGCCTGACTATGGGAAACGAGGACGCAATTGAGTTCGACGGTGTGATCAGAGAGGTCCTCAGCGGAGGTACCTTCAAAGTGGATGTGGGCGAAGGCCACACCGTGATCGCAAAGCTATCAGGGCGCATGCGTCGTCACCGGATCCGAGTTGTTCTTGGTGACCGCGTGAAGGTGGAAGTGTCGCCATACGACCCGACCCGCGGTCGTGTGACGTACCGCCAGCGTTAGACATCCGCGCGCCGCACGGACGGTCCGCGCGCAAACCTGCACACGATTGCGTTGTGCAGCCAGACGGCGGGGTATCGCGAGATTGCGAGCCCCGCCGCTGCTTTGTGCAACACTCCACATGCCATGCGAGCCGCCGTAGGCCCTCTCCAGACGCAAGCCCTTCAGACGATGCGCGAAGTCCTCTCGGACGATTTCCGCACTCTTGAAGTTCGCCGCTATGCCATCGATGAGGACTTTCGAGACGGGCATTGCACGATCCGGTGCGAAGCCGTCGAGAGTCCCGGAGCGCGCGAGATCGAGTTCAACGGCAAAGGGGTCGGGATGCTGGATGCGTTCTTTTCCGGGCTCCGTGACCGCTACCAGGGGGAGTTCCCCTCGCTTGCCTCGATCCGGTTCTCGAGCTTCTCGGTTCGCGGCCTGATGGGCGACGCGCGCGCTGAGCAGGCCACGGACGCGCAGGCCGAGGCGACCATCGGCGTGACGAACTCATCCAAGCGGGAGTTCCTGTTCACGGCGCTGTCCCCTTCGGTCAGTCACTCGTCCATCGAGGCGGTCCTGGCTGCGGTCGAGTACTTCGTCAACTCCGAGCAGGCCTACGTCCGCATCTACAAGGCGCTGCAGCACCACCGCACCAGCGGCCGTCCCGAGATGGTGGCTCGGTACACGAAGCTGCTGGCCGAGATGGTGCGCAACACCTCGTACTCCTCGGCCGTCGAGCGCCTCCAGGCGCAGGAGTAGGCCCGCCTCAGCGAGCGGGGGGTGGGCAGGGCAGCCGGCGCGCGTGCTGACCTCGGCGATGTCGGCCGCGGGCGCGGGGGACACGTTGGGCGAGGTGAGCGGAGTGATCCCCGAGCTGTTCGCTTGAGAGACCTCATGGGTCCTGCGAACGCGGGCCCCGTCGGGTCTTGGGACGCGTCCGCGTTGTTGCGACCGTCGCCAGGAGAGGGGATCCTGCGCCCGATGAGCTCGACCCGAGACCTCAGCGCTCTGCAGGACCTGCCTGGAACGCGGAGGCTGCTCCAGTCGCTGGCGGTGCTCGACGCGGTGATGTCACCGCAGTGGGAGTCGCGCTACTACATGTTCGACGCCGCGTGGGGGCATCGTGAACGGTCGGCGTCGATGCGCGACGGATGTGGAGACCACTGGCACGCGATCCTGTGCGCCCAGGGCATGGCGCTGGTGGGTCTTGCGCACGAGGCCCCCGCGTACGTGCCGGGGCAGCCGCACCCGGGTCTCTTCGCGGATCTACCCGAAGCCTTTCACGCCAACCTGCTGCACGAGCCGGCGTTTGAGACCTCGGATGCCACGTTTTGCATCTGGCGAATGCTGGAGGACGATCGGTGGCACGCCGGTGCCGACCTGCCCGAGGGCGACGGGTCTGCAGGACTCCTGACGATCCTCGAGGGGAGAGCGCAGGACTACGCGGCCTACGCTGCCGAGTACTTTGAGCAGGAGGTCTCGCTTGCCGACGTTCAATGGGTCTACGCGCACCGACCGCTCACGCCCGAGGTCGTCGCCCGGCTCAACCCTGAGGCGGACTTTGCCGAACTCGAGGCGGAGTTGGCGGAGATCGGATACCCCGCGGGCGCCGTTTGACCCATGTCGCCGAGATTCGGTGCGTGCGCGTCACGGATCCCAGACGCGGCGGCAACCCACCGACGAATCGCCATGTCCGACGTCCGCTCTTCCTTCCTTCGCACGCTCACGTTCTCCACCTTCATGGCTTGGGGTGCCATGTCCACCGGCTGCGCTGGCATGCAGGCCAGGCAGGCGCACATCGAGGCGGAGACCCACCGGTACGCCTTCGACGAAGACACCGCGACCGTCCTCGCGGCGGCGCAGGAGCTGCTGTTCACCCGCGGCTACACGGTGACGGCCTCCGGTCCGAACACGCTCGAGACCGACTGGATGTTGTCTGACGATGGAGAGCACCGCAGCCGGCAGCTGGTCAAGGTCTTGGACGTGGACGAGGGGCGCAAGGTCTCCGCGATGCGGGCGGCGCAGAGCCTCAGCTCCAAAGGAAAGTGGTACGGCGGTGCCCCCCAGCGTGACGCCCGGTTCGAGCTGGACGTCATCGAGCAGGTCGACCCCAGTACTGCGGCCCGGATCCGGTCCGAAGCCGAGGCCGCGCGCGACGAAGCCCGCGGATAGCACCGCTACGGAATGCCGTTACCGGCCGCGTGGGGCTCTCGATCGCGAACCGTGTCCAGCACGGCGTCGACATCCGCTTGTTCGACGTTTTGCCTGTGGTCCGTGATCTGCAGCCGCAACCGGTCGCCCTGAGTCTGCGCGATCAGGATCTGGTTCACCGTGCCCACCACCGGATCGAGGTGCACCGCGACCGACCGGAAGGTCTTGCGCACGACAGATCCGCGCGCTGGAAGGAGCTCGAGCCGAAAGCTGCGGCGAGGCACGTCGACACGCATGCCTTCGATGAGTGATCGTTCTCCGCCTTCTTCGGGCGGCGGCGGTGCAAACAGGCGCAGCAAGAGGGTGGAGAGCCACTGCTGCGCCTCGCGGAGCGCAGGCTCGACGGGTGGGGGACCGGCGAGCGTGGGCTGGTTGGGAAGCACGGTCACGGATTCGCCTTCGACGAGGCTGAAGGATCCGACCAGGCCGTCGTCGCGCATCAGGAGCGTGGTCGGAGCGTCGAATACGAGCGAGCCCTGGGTGACCAACGGCTCGTCGAGCAGGGAGGTCTCGCGCGTGGCTACCAGGCGCGCCATGACGTTCTTGGTGCGACGGGCGTAGTTGGCCCACAGCTCGAGGCGGTTTTGCAGCAGCCGCTGGTCGGCGGCGCGCGCAGGGGAGGGGCCGAGCAGACCCGCGGCAACACCCCCGCTGAGGATGGATCTTCGGGACAGGGTCATGCGGAGTCCTCCGAGTTTGGGCGAGCACGGCGCTCGAGCAGGGCTGCGAGTCCGGGGCCTACGAACAGGCCGATGCCCGAGGCGAGAAGGCAGCCGGCCGCGGCCGCGATGCCGATGTCCGCCCACAGGGGGATCGGGCTGGCCGCGAGGGCGAGGCCTGCGGTGGCCTGGGCGACGCCGGCTGCCAACACCCCGGTGGCGAAGACGGGGGCGCCGGACTCCGCGGATCGGCATGCCCCGGCAGCGGCAATGGTTGCGGCCGCGCCGGACACCAAGAAGACCGGGAGCAGCGCGGGGGAGAGTGAAACGTCGAGCAGGTTGAGCACCAGCAACACGCCCGCCTGCACGCTGGCGCCGGCGAGCGCGGACGCGATGGCGACGGAAAAGCGGCGGACGGCCAGCCAGACGATGAACGCCGCGAGCCACAGCTGGGCTCCTGCGGCGAGTCCCATTCGACCGCGAAGCGAGGACGCCTGGGCCCGACCGCCGATCGCCGGGCCCCGCACGAGGAGCGTGCGCCCGTCGGGGGTTTCCAAAGCGGGCGGAAGAACGTCGGGATCGGGTGCGAGGTGAATCCGGGCCTGCAGCGCGACACCGTCGGGGCGCTCGACGATATAGCCTCGCATCCAGGGGCCCAGCGGGCCCTCGAGCGCTGCGGCGGGCGTGGGGACGCGATCCGGGTCGGCCGCGCTTCGAAGGAACTCGCCGAACGCGGCCGGACGAAACCCTCGGGCGCGGAGCAGCTCGCGGAGCTTTGTGAGGCGTTCGTCGAGACCCAGCTTGGCAAGCCCCACGCGTCGGCGCTGGAGCTCTTCGGAGGGCAGGACGAGCGCACCGGGGGTGTCGACGACGCGGGCCTCGGTGGGAAGGAGCGTCGCGAGCAGCTGCGCATCATCGGCGGCACGCGTCAGCGCCTGCTCTGCGTCCTCGCCTTCGGTGAGGGCGGTCGCGACGAGACCGGGGTCGAAGTAGATCTCGCGCAGGTGCGCCATGGCCTTGGACGCAGGCGCGACCTCGAGGCGGTCTGCACCGCGGATGCGGAGCTCTCCCAGCGGGGGGGGGGGGGGGGGGGGGGGGGGGGGGGGGGGGGGGGGGGGGGGGGGG
>CAYGTG010000201.1:0-10172 GCA_964352485.1 uncultured Nannocystaceae bacterium
TTGCTGCGAATCCCTCTGCCGAAACCCGGAACGGACTTAAGATCTGCGGTACTAGGTCGCCGATCTCCTGGGACGCCGCGGTCGCCAAGATCGCCGCGGCGGCGACCAGCTTCCCATTGTGCGTCTGCGAGAACTCGCCGACCACCAGCGCCAAACCCCGTCTCCAAGAAGGTGGACACGTATGTCTGCACGTCGTCGGCCTCGCTGTAGACCTCATACATGTGCACCGAGAACATGATGTTGGCGTTGGGGTCGGCATCGAAGACTTGCTGCGCCGCGGCACCATTGCGCATGGTGTTGGTCCAGTCCTGCCCCCAGTTGGGCGCATCGATCAGCAGCGTGTGCTCCAGTCCCGCGCCACGAAGCTCCGCCACAGCCGCTGCGTGAAAGGGCGCCCACTGCTCGGTCGTCGTGTTGCCGAACGGCTCGTTGGCGACGTTGACCACCACGGTGTCTTCGTGTCCGAGCAGCGCATCGCGAATGTCCTCGCTAAGCCAGTAGGCAACAGCGGTCACGTGACTCGCTTAAACACGAAAGCGCTGCAAGTTTCGCGAAGCCCAGTGTTTCCCTTCCAAACGACCACCGCCATGCCCTACTTCCTCGACGAGCGAGTCTCCGAAGCGCTGGACGACCTCGAGTCGCCGGACGCGGAGTACGCCGAAATCGCACCGGTCACACGTCTGCGACGGTTGCTGCAGGAGCATGGTTCGTTCCCCGAAAACGCCGATGATGACGTACACGGTTACGACGACATTGTGGCGCAGGAGGTCGCGCGTTCATTGCAGTGCCGGCGACTCACGTCTGGAGAAGAATGAGGTACAGAACAGATGGTTGAAATGTCGATGATCCGCAAACGCACTCTCTTGGTCTCTTCGATTCTCGTCGCGTCGATGGGGTGCATTGCGTGCGACTCTGCGTCTCGTGAAGAGCCGACGGATCCGCCCTCAGAGAGTCCTACGCCCGCGGACTCCGCAGCGCAGCCCGTCTCGGCCAAGGGCGAAGCGAAGTGTGGCATCAGCAACTACGCGCAGGTCGAGGCGGAGCTTCGAAAGATCGCGGAAAAAGCCGCGGCGCAATGCAGCGCATCCGGAAGCTTGCCCACCGACGGTGTCTTCGAGGGCGATCGTTCGAAGTTCAGCTGGGCCGCGATGCTGTCGGATCAGAGCACCACGTACGAGGTGCTCAGCAGCAGCGGCCTTCAGACGGCAGGGCTGCGACTGACCTGCTACGCGGCGGACTGCACCTGCGGACCGGTCGCCTCCAAGTCGCTCGCCGGCGAGTACGAGGCCCTCGAAGAGGCCTACACGATGTTGACGCTCCACCGCGTATCCGGATCCATTCTCGCCGGAGCCCGCAATGGGGCTGAGCGTCTCCTCAGGGAGCATGCGACCGAGCATCCCAGCGGAGAACTCGCGTCGGTGCGCGAAGCCTACCGGCGGCGCCTCGCCAAGCAAAGGACCGCCTCGGGGAAAGCCGAGCCCTCGACTCCGGCCTCGACGCCGTCGAGCCAGTCGTTGCAGTGCGGGGTGGCGGGCCGCGAGGGCATCGAAGCAACGCTTCGCCAGATGTCGGCCAACGCGGTCGAGCAGTGCAAAGAGACCGGCCGCTTTCCTCTCCAAGGTGTGTTCGCGGGCGACGGCAAGAAGTACGCGTGGTTTGCCCAATCGTCCGGTGGGCGAGCGCTCTACGACGTCAACGCGCTCGGCGCTCCGACGACTTCGGGTCTGCGACAGGCCTGCTACGAGGACGGCTGTGCGTGCGACCCTCCTGTGGCGAGGACGCTGGAATCCGAATACTCGTGGCTCGAAGGCGCCCTCATGCAGCTGCTCTGCCACGAAGCTGGGACGACCCCGGTGCCGAGCGACCCCTCGCGACTGGAGAAGGCCGAGCGCGCCCTCGACCGCCACGCCCGAGAGTTCCCCAAAGGGGAATTGAGCGCGGTCCGTGAGCGCTATCGACGGGAGCTGGCCGAGGCGAAGAAGACCGGCGCGGGCTGACGCCTGCGGGAGTCTGCCCTGCCCCCCGGTCTCCCGCCGATTCTCGCGGTCGAGTCCAAGACCGGGCCCGACACCCCTTACGAGCAGGTCCGCGTCGAGCGAGCCGACCTCGACGAAGCAACCCACGCGCAGATGGTCACCCATGCTTCCGCCCTCTTCGAGCGGTTGGGTTGCCGCGACTACGCTCGAGCGGATCGTCGACACCGCGTGGGCCCGCAGCGGGAGCTGACCGCTCAGTACTTGGCCGGAACGTACAGCTCCGCCGGCAGCGTCGCGCGTTCGTACTCTGGATTGAACACCCGCTCGGGCAGCGTCGGTTGCTCCTGCGGAACCTCGCCATAGGGAATCAGGCCCAGCAAGTGGTCGATGCAGTTCAGCCGCGCGCGCTTCTTGTCGTTGGCCTCGACGATGTGCCAGGGGGCCTCGGGAATGCTCGTGCGTTCGAACATCTCCTCCTTGGCCTTGGTGTACTGCTCCCAGCGCACCCGGGACTCGAGATCCATCGGGCTGAGCTTCCACTGCTTGAGCGGATCGTGAATCCGCATCAGGAAACGCAGCTGTTGTTCCTCGTCGCTGATCGAGAACCAGTACTTGATGACGCGGATTCCCGAGCGCACCAGCATGCGCTCGAACTCGGGCACATCGTGAAAGAAGTCTTCCACCTCGCGCTCGGTCGCAAAGCCCATCACCCGCTCGACGCCGGCGCGGTTGTACCAACTTCGATCGAAGAGAACGATCTCACCGCCGGCGGGCAGGTGCGGCACGTAGCGCTGAAAATACCACTGGCTCTTTTCGCGGTCGCTGGGGGCGGGCAGCGCAACGGTTCGAACGATGCGCGGGTTGAGCCGCTGATTGATCCGCTTGATCGCACCACCCTTTCCCGCGCTGTCTCGGCCCTCGAAGATGACGACGACCTTCTGCTTGTGGGCCCGGACCCACTCCTGCAGCCGGATCAGCTCGGACTGCAACCGAAGGAGCTCGAGGAAGTAGGTCTTCCGATCGATGTCGTTCGGATGCTTGTCCTTGTAGATCCGAGCGACCTCCAGGCTGAGCGAGGCCGGCGCCAGCTCGAGCTCGATCTCCTCGTCGAGCGCGTCCACCAGCTCGGCCCGCATCCAGTCCTCCCCGCCGCTGCCGCCGCTCTCGTCTCCCGTGCTCGACATGCGTCCTTGTGTACCGGGAATGGCCGGAGGTGACCAGCAGGCCGGGCATACGACGCCTTCGGTGGGTCGGCACCCCGGACCCGGCGCCTGCTGTAGCATCCGCCCGTGTTCCTCCTATTCGTCGTGGTCGTTGCCACCGTCGGAATTTCCGCCTCGTGCTCCCTGCTCGAGGCGACCCTGATGTCGACCCGCGCGCCCACGCTCGAAGCCGCCCGCGGTGGGCCTCACGGCGAGCCTGCCGAGCGGATGATCGAGATGAAGCGGGACATCGCCGCCCCCACATCGGCGATCCTCATCATGAACACGCTGGCCAACACCGCAGGGGCAACCCTGGCCGGAAGCCTGGCAGCGGACGTCTTTGGCGGCCCCGCCCTGGGGGCGTTCTCGGTCCTGTTCACGATCGCGATCTTGTTTCTCGCCGAGATCATTCCCAAGACGGTCGGCGCCGTTCGGTGGCGGACGATCTGGCGGTTCGTCGTGTGGCCGCTGCTGATGCTGCAGAAGTTCCTCAGCCCCGCCATCTGGATCACCCAGCGCGCAACCAGTGCGCTTGTCGGCGGCAACCAACACAAGCCGACAACCGAGGGCGAGATCGCGGCCATGATTCGGCTCGGGGCGTCGGTGGGCGAACTGAGCCCCACCGAGCTGGAGCTGTTGACCTCTGTGCTCCGCTTTGACGAGATGCGGGTCAGTGAGGTCCTGGTGCCTCGCCGCAACGTCAAGACCGTCAGGGCCGAGACCTCCGTGCAAGATGCCCTGGTCCTCGTCGGTGAAGCACAGCACACGCGCTATCCCATCTGCGACGACACGCTCGATGATGCGGTGCGGGTGCTTCACGTCAAGGATCTGTGCAGCCCTGCGGCCCAGCCCGAAGCCACGGTTTCTGGGTTCGGCCGACCCCTGGCGCGGATCCCAGAGACGATGACGCTGCCTGCGTTGATGCGACAGATGCAGCGCACCAAGCAGCACATGGCGCTCGTGATCGACGAGTTTGGCAGCGCGACGGGCATCGTCACCATGGAAAACCTCATCGAGCAGATCGTGGGAGCGGTGCAGGACGAGTTTGACCACGAAACCAAGTGGCCGACCGTCCAGACCGGCGGCTCGCGCTTGTTCTCCGGAGGAACGCCGCTGCGTGTCCTCGCCGAAGAGTATGACTCGGCGATCAGCGGGGCCCGCGTCGAGACGCTCAACGGCTGGGTTCTCGAGCAGCTCGGTCGGCTTCCCCGCGCCGGAGACGTCATGCGCGCCCCCGGACTTCGTCTCGAGGTGGTCGAGGTCGACCGGGACCAGGCGACCTCGGTCCGCATCACCGCGGTGGAGGACAACCCGTCCGGCGAAGACATGGACCAGGCGGAGCCTAGGGGACCCTCGTCTCCGTAGCATCAGAGTCGTCGAGCACGATGAGCGCATCGCTGCCCCCACAGTCGACGAGCAGCTCCGGGTCCGGAGCAAGAATGAGCTCTCCGCCGAGCCCGCCACGCCGCAGCCCGACCGGAACAATGCGCTGCGCCCGGAGCTCGGCCGCCAGCTCGCCGAACGCTCGACTCGTGTCCGAACGGACCGCCGCAAATCGGAGCTGAGTCGAGCCCTGCCCAAACACCTCGTCGATCACCAGGCTCAGCTGGGGACGAAGCACGACCCGGGCTAGCAGTCGCGACAGCACCCGAGGGCTCACCACCACCTCGGTCTGACCAGCATCCACGAGGTCCACGTTGTTCTCGTCGGCCAACTCCACCAAGACGTGTGGTGGTGTCTTGCCCTCGAACAGCCCGGTGAGTGCGATGTATGTGGAGATCGTTCGAGCGTCGGCGGCGTCACCGGTGACCGGCCAGTCGCTGGCCACCAAGAACACGCGGTCGTAGTTCCGCGGCTCCATCTTGGCCTGGTTCTGGGGCACCGTCAGGTCGCCGACGAAGTGCGTCAGCGCCGTGCGCTCCAGGGAGACGCCATGCGCCACCATGTCGGCGAGCCGCTGCTCGGGGTCCACCGCCGACAGCACGTCGACGGTCCACGGCGCTCCGGCTGCGCTCTCGAGCTGGCCGAGCACATCAGGCATGCGCCGACTCCAACCCAAGATCAGCACCCGACCGCCATCGCCCATGGGCTCCAGCTCGGGCGGCGTTGCGGCATCTTGCCGCGCACCAGAACTCGCCTGCACTCCGGCCTCGAGTTCGGTGTCGTCGTACGCCGCCGCGACGAACACGAGCCCGTCATCGGCATCGACTTGGGTCTCGGGTGGTGGAGCCAGATGAAATGCGCCGCCGCTCGTGATTCCGAGGAAGAGCACCTCACGCCCGATGGCCCGGATCTGCCCGGCCGTCGTCGGGCTGCCCTCCCAGGTCCGCACATACAGCGTCGCGCCTTCACCATCCGTGAGCAGCTCACTGAGCACATCGGAGGAACCCGGCTGCCGAAGACTCTCACTGATCAGCCGCCCGATGATGACGTCAGAGGCCAACACACTGACCGCGCCGCCATAGGCGCGGGTCGCCACCGAAACCTTGCGCGGATCGAAGATCTCGCAGACGCACGGAGGGAGCTCCTGCCCTAGACCGTATTCGGAGGAGATCGCGCTGAGCGTCTTGATCACCATCGCGTCGTGGCTGGCAGCATCCGCGGACGTGCTCTCGATGCCCGGCAGCACGATGCTCGCAGCATGAGCCAGGTCCACCCTGCGCAGGTGGCTGGCCCGGAGATAGCTGCCCGATCGCAAGACGAACTGTTGGCGGCGGTAGAGCGAGCCCAAGGCGATCTGCAGCTCGTGATCCCGCTCGGGCCCAGCCTTTGCAGCGAGGATCGCAACCTTGAGCCGGCGAATCCCTCTTCGCTCGAGCCAGCGGTCCAGCCGCCCCTCCGCGCCCACCAGCTCGCGGCAGATCGTTCGGGTTCGGTTGGTCCATCCCAGGATCGCGATGTGCCCCGTCTGCCGGATCGGAGTCCGCCCCTGCTCGAGCCGATTGAGGGTGTCGTTGAGCCACTGGGTGAGGATGGCGACCATCGCTCCCAGAAAGATCACGTAGCCGAGCACGGTGATCACCGTCGACACGACGCGTCGCCAGGTGCCTTCGTCGTCCCCAAGATAGCCAGGATCGGACAGGCGCAAGAACGCCCACCACATCGCCTCGCCCGGACCTTCGGCGGCCGCTGGGTCGAGGATCAGCAACAGCCCGCCCACGATGGACACCAGTCCGATGGCCGCCACGACGAACAGGAACCGATAGTGGGCACCACGGACCAGAATCCGCTCGACCGTGTATAGCAGCGTCCTGCGGATTTCGTCTTTCATGGCGTGTCTCGCTGTATGGCGAACGCCGAACCGTACGACACATGCCTCGCCTCCGGGCACTTCGCGCGAAACGAGCGCTCCGGCACGGCCCGAAGCAGGCCACGGAGAGTCCTTGCGGCGGCCCTTCCCGACGGCACAGAGATGGAGTCCGTTGTGATGGCCATGCGTCCCAGCACCGCTGCGCTCACCCTGTGTATCGCCTTCGGCCTCGCGGGCTGCGAGAAGCTGTGCGATGCGGGCATCAACGAAAAGTGCCCTCCGTGTGTGGCTGCCCCCGTCTCGAGCGCGTGGGAGCGACCGATGCTCGAGCCGCTGGTGCCCACGGGTGATGCGATCGTTTGCGAGTCCACGGGGGAGCAGACCGGCGACGCCACGATCTCGTACTGGCTGCCCGAGAGAGTCCATGACAGCAACGTTGTGACGGTCGGTACGGCCCAGGAGGCCGGCTGGATTCGGACCAGCGACAACTGGTACGACGACAACGACCGCTCGCAGATGCCCAAGTGGAGCGAGTTTGGCCTGAGCACCGGGGACACGCTCCGGATCGACCTCAAGGCTGAGGGCGGTGGGACCCGGGTCGAGGTGCGCCTCGAGGCGGTCCCGCTCTCCCCGGTCCTGCAGGGGGACGTCAGCATCTTTGCCTATCGCGACGCATCTTATGCCCTGCAAAATGGGCGGGTCGTGGGGCTGCCCGGCGTCGTTGGAGGCGCGGCCATCTCCTCGGGGAATAGCTTCTACTTTCGGACCGGGACCGACCAGTACGGCTACTATCAGCCGGACGGCACCGCGATCATCCACCCGGCGTTTCCGGCGGCCGATGGCTCCACCACATCCCACGGACCCGGCCCGCGCGGCATGCCGTGGATGTCCAACAACCCCACAGACCGAAGCAAGCCGCTGCTGATCGGCGAGCTGGTCGATGGAATCTGGGACCTCGAGGCGGTGACCGGACTCTCCCCTCGGCTTCCGTCCGGTTCGGTCGACGCGGTCGTGACCACGACAGGTACGGTGTGGCTACTTGCTTCCGACGTGCTCTACGCGAAGGACGCGAGCGGCTGGCACGGTCACAGATTGAAGTCTCGCGCGGGACCCCTGCGCCCCATCGTCGCCGAAGCCAACAGCGTCTTGGTCTCCACGCAGAACGACGTGCTTCGGGCGACCTTCGACGGCAAGCGCATCAAGACCACCTCCGCGGCATCGCTGGACTTCTATCCGGAGCTGTACGCCGCCGGCGAGCTGGGCGTGGTCGCACGCACCCGCACCGATGTCGTGTTGATCAACGGCGAGACGTCGACGAAGCTCGAGCTTCCTGGTGACGCCCTCGCCCCCGACATCGCGCTCAACGCCCATGGCGTGATCGCGGTCGCGACCAAGTCCCCCTCGACGATCATCGTCCGCGAAACCGACGGCACGATCACCCGCTACCCCGAGCTAACCCATCGTGTCGCGGGCATGTCGATCGACCCTATCGGCCGCGTATGGACACTCCTGGTGGATGGCGACCCCGTCGTCGCCGACCGCGGCACGCTGGTGCCCCTGCTGGGACTCGCCGAAGACGGCAGGCGTCCGAGCAGCGTGACCTTCATGGGAAACGGCGCGCCCCCGATCCTCGCCGCTGCGCCCGAGCACGGTTGAGCGCGACCCGCGATGGGGACTACGCTGGGGGCCGTGACGACCCCGGCCGACAGCTTCCCTTTGCCCCAGGACATCGCAGTGATGGATTGGGTCGCGATCAGAACGCTCCGAGACACGCTGCGGCGCCAGCTCGTCGAGGCGGCCAATGGCACGCACCTGCGCGACGGTGATGCCCCGAAGAACGCCCGAGTCGTTCGTGCGGACTGGAAGAGCATCGTCATCGCGTCGGCCAACAGCCTCGCCGCTCTTCTGCGTTTGCGGCAGTTCACCGACGCCGCCGACGCCATCGACGTCGACATCTCCTCCAGCGACACGGACGTCCGCAAGCGGAGCCCCCTGGTCCAACACGCGGTCCTCATCGAGTGCACGGCGTCGGCGCTTTTGTCGTCCCACGAAGAGACCCAGAGCTCGCTGCAGCCCGCCAAGGTTCCAGACCTCATGGCGTCGCTTCTCAAGACGATCTCGGGTGCCTCCGGCATGCCCGTGACGGTGTGGACCCCCGGCGGGGTCATCTCCGGAACGACGACCTCACTGGCGGACTTCTTTGCGTCGACCGTGGATCACCTCGAGAACAACATCAGCGCCGAGCACCACACGCTCCTGCGACAACAGTCCGCGCGACTGAGCGACACCGCCGCGCTGCCCAACGTGCTCCTCGTGGCGACCGCCCAGGGGCAGAAGGTCGCGGTCCGCATGGAAGACATCTCCGCCTGGACGCTTGGCTCCCCCTGAGCGCTCAGCCTCTTCCGCGCGACACCGCGAACCTGAGAAATCGCGGCGGGGTCCCGAGACCCGCCATGACCTCTTGCCAAGGATTGCGTTTGAACACCACCGCAGAGGAGACGGTCGCAGCCGGCTTGGGTCGCAGGAGTGCTCGAGCTCACTCGTTGACGATGATGACCGAGTCGTGCATCCAGCCGGTCGATCCATCCTGGGTCTTGACCTTGATCCACTCGCCCATGGTCTCGAGGACCTCGACCTTCGACTTGCGCGGGATGATCCGGATCCGCTGATTTCGCTTGCCCGGCCCGGCACGAAGGCTGGCCTTCTTGCCGCTGACGGTGGCCGTCTTGACCTTCGCAGGCTCGGGCTCGGGCTTGGCTTCGGGCTTGGGCGCTGGCTTGGTCTCGGCGACCAGTGGAGCGCCTGCCATCGCCGACTTCTTCATCGGCTCGAGGAGCCGGCTGACCAGACTGCCAAAGGTCGAATCCAGGGTCGACTCCAACGCGACGTAGTCGGTGAACACGAAGTTCTCCTTCTCGAGGGTGCAGTCCTTGTCGAGCTTCGCCACCCAGCTCTCTTCCAGAGCATCGACGACGTTCTGCCGTCCTGAACCGACCCACAACACGTTGCCGTTGCGAGCGTCGATGAGCTTTCCTTCGAACCGCAGCTCATAGTACGGCAGCTTGAACACGCACTGCTCGGTCTCCGCGTGGTACAGGCGCCCCTTCTTGTCCGCCTTCACCCGGCTGGCGTCCACGGGCTGCGTCTTGAGGTCTTCGACCGTGAAGTAGTCGACCGTGCCCCGAACCGCGAGTTCCTGGACCTGGAAGACCGCGTCGGCCTTCGTCTCCTTGCCGAGGATCAGCGCCTTTTCGGCACCCGAAAGCTTGCCTCCCTTGATGCCTTTTTCGGCCCGGGCCACGATCTCCGGTGAGATGAGCTCGAACCCTTGGGCGAGCAGCGCTTTCTCCAGCTTGGCCGAGTAGTACGACGTCGATTTTTCGGAGAGTACGGCGACGTCGGTGTCCTTCACATCGACGCTGTTCTCGATCGGCAGCAGCAGGAGCCGCTTGTACACGCCCGCCTCGAGCTGGTCGGCCGGCAGGAGTTCAGCAGCCTGGGGCGTGGAAGGCTTGACCGTCAGCGTGCTGGTCTTCGCGCAGCCGGTCGCCGTCATGCTGCCGACGAGAAACAGACCGGCGAAAAGACCCCGTTGCGAAATCGCGAAGTTCACTCCAGGAGTCTACACCCTAGCCTCCAACCCGGACCACAAGGCCCAGGCCAGCCCACCCCGGCGTAGCTAGCGATTCTCGACCCGGGAGATGTCGAACAGGCCGGCCTCGATGGGCTCCTGCTCGGCGTAGA
>CAYGTG010000202.1:0-10167 GCA_964352485.1 uncultured Nannocystaceae bacterium
AGGGTCACCACCCCCAGCAGGGGCATCATCCGCAGCAGGGCTATCCTCCCCAGGCTACCCTCCACAAGGTCAGCCTCCACAGCAAGCGGCTCCGGCGGCCGCCCCGGCAGCCGCCGGTCCCGCTGCGGGCTCGCTCGAAGAGAAGCTCACCAAGCTCAAGGCAGCCTACGAAGCTGAGCTGCTCACCGAAGAAGAGTACAAAGCCAAGCGCGCGCAGTTCCTGGCTGATTTCTAGGCAACGTCTGTGCGACGCGAAGGCGGGTCCACCTCGGTGGCCCGCCTTTTGTGCGTCTTGGACTCGAAGGGACTCGAAGGGACTCGACTTCGCCAGTAACCCAAGTCCCAGTGGCGCATACTCGCTCCGTGCGCTACCAACGGCTGCTTGGGCTTGCCATCGTGATTCTGCCCAGCGTGGCGCAGGCGCACTCGAGCTGGCTCGAGCCCCCGGCGCGCACCGAAGACTACGCGCTGATGGAAGGACCCTGCGGCGACACGCCCCGCGGCGAGGCCACGCAGTACACGGCAGGCCAAGTGGTGCAGACGCGATGGGGTTCGACGCAGAACCATTTCAACGTGTTTCAGGTGGCCTTCAGCCCGGCGGCGGACGAAGGCTTCGATCAGAACATCATCGGCTCGCGCCCCGACGAAGAGGACGTCTTCGACTACATGCAGCCGCTCACGATGCCGATGTGCACCTGTGACGACTGCACGCTGCAGCTGACGCAGTTCACCGCGACCGGAAAACTTGCCTACTACAGCTGCGCCGATATCGAGCTCGTCGCGCCGCAAGGACGCGACGTGCCGCCCTGCGTGCCCGCGACCGTAGAGAGCGGCGAGGGTCCGGGCACCTCGACCGGCGTCATCGAGGGCACGACTTCCGGGGACGGTCCTGCGTCGACGACCGACGACAACACGGGCGCCCCGGCCACCTCGGAATCGAGTGGAGGGTCGGCCGCAGAGGGCGCCGAGCCCGCCAGCAGCGGAGGCTGTCGGGCAGCGAGCTCGGACACCTCCGGTGGGTTCGCCCTGTGGATGGGACTGGTCTGGGGGTTGCGTCGCCGGTGGCGATAGCGAAGACAGTGGAAGAGTCCCCCCGCCTCGCCGTGACTCATCCCTTGGCGCGCGCTTTGGCCCAGGAGACGAGGTCGCCGATGAACGCGGCGTCGACATGGCGACCCGGCTCCAGGTAGCGCGAAGGTGCGGACTCGCCGGGCTCGGCCTTGAACAGGTGGTCGAGCTCTGGGTAGCGACGCAGCTCGAGTCGAACCTTGGCCTGCTTGGCCGCGCGACGAAGCGCGATGGGATCCTTGTTCGGGTCCACCTCGAAGTCCTTGCCCCCCTGTCCCACGAACACCGGCGCCTGCAGGCGGGCGAGGAGCTTGTGGGGCCGGACCGCGAACATCTCGCGCAGCCACTGGGCCTCGCGTTCGAGCTCTGGGGGGATCTCGGTGCCCCGTTCGATCGCCTCCACCATCTTCTGCTGCTGCGTCGCGGCCCCGGCCCGAAGCTCTGGCGGCAGGTCCGCCAGCGCTGCTTCCGACTGCTGGAGAAAGACCTCTCGGTACGGGCGACCCGGCGTCGCAAGCAAGCCGACGCCAACCACGCCCTGCGGCATGGTGGCCGCCAGCATGAGCTGCCGCAGACCCCCCTCCCCGTGTCCGATCAGCAGCACGCGATCGGGGTCGACCTCGGGCTGCACCAAGAGCATGCCGAGCGCTCGCTTGGCGTCTTCCACCTGACCGATGAAGCTCAGCGGTCCGGGCTCCGAGCCGCCCCGCCCTCGCTCGTCGAAGCGAAGCACGACAAAGCCCGCCTGCGCGAGGGCGTCGGTGATCTCATGCCCGCCGAGGTCGACCGGCGGTGGACCGGCAAAGCCATAGCGGTCCTCGCGTCCCGTCGTCCCGACCCAAAGAACCGCCGGATGGGGCCCGTCGCCGACGGGCAGCAGCACCTCCCCAGCGAGCGTGGGCGAGTCTTTTGTGCCGGGAATCTCGACCTCGCGCTGCTCGAAGCTCGCCCCGTCGGGCTTGCTGTAGGTCAGACGAAGGGGCCCGGTGATCTCCCACGTTGGCCAGGGCTCCTGCACGCTCTCGATCAGCAGGTCGCTGGCCCCGACCACGAGCGACTCGATCAATCCATCGCGCAGCGCAATGCGCTCCCCGAGGTTCGTCTCAACGACGATCGTGTCCTGGGCTTCGCGCACGTTGCCCGTCCACTCCGCGGGGATCCCTCCCGACAGCGAGAGCAACCGAAGCTCGAGGGTGCCAACGTCCAGGGGCCGCAGCCGGAGCATCAGCTCCTCATGCAGGATGGCCGAGTGCGCCATCACCCCGGTGGCTGCGCTCTGGGGCGAGTACCCGACCTCGCTGACCGTCTTTCCGTCGGAGATCCGAAGGGTGTCGCCGTCACGAACGAACGTCAGCTCGGCCGCACTGCTGCGCTCGAACCCGCGAACGAGCGCGCCGGTGTCGTCGAGGATCAGCTCCCCCGAGGACCGCAGCGGTTCGCGGCCAGGGAGCTCCAGCTCGATCCGCGTCTCGAACCGATGATGGTTCGGCTCGCCGTCAAGGGTCCCGGCATACCGGCCCCAAGAGCGGCCGATGCGTCGATCCGCTTGGACGAACTGGAACGCTCGGGTCTCCCCGATCGGGTACGCATCCTTCGGTGAGACCCCGGGCCACAGCCGCTTGGGCGCGGTCGCATCATCGCCCGCCGACGCTGCGGTGGCGTCCGCGGGCGTGGTCGAGGGCGGAGGCGTGAGACAGGCCGCCGCTGCGAGAGCGAAACCGGTGAGGAGGATGCGGCGCATGGGGCTGAGCGCAGGATTTCAGGGTTCCGGGGTGGGCGCAAGCGAGCGGGGGCACACCCGTCGGACGCTGCAGGTGCGCCTCGGCGTCGCGCTTAAACAACGAAGCCGTGCTGCGGTCGGCAGCACGGCTCAAGACGCGCCGATCCGACGTTCAGTCGGCGAAGGAACAAAGCGTCGGGGTTGGGTCGGCTTGAAACGCCCAGGTGCCGTCGGACTGCAGGACGATCGAGTCACCCTCGGGAGCATTCCCGACGTCGGGCACGGGCGCGGTGGCCGTCTCGTCGATCAGGTTGTTGGTGTTCGAACCGCCGTAGATCACCGCATCGATCGGGGTGGTGTCGGCCGCAATGGCGTCCACAGTGACGTCGAACAGCGCCACTGCGTCGGCCGTCGAACCACCGTTTTGTGGGTCAATGGCTATCTCCAGGTCAAACATGGGAGTCCCAGCAAACCCACTATCGGCATCGCCGCTGGGTCCACCGAGAAGGAAGCACTCTCCGGCCGCGACAGTCCCGCTCAGTTGGACACCGCCGGTGGTGTACGTCGAGCCCCCCCAACCAATGGAATACGTGGACAGGTCGATGTCCGTGCCGGTGCCGTTGAACAGCTTCACCCATGTGAAGTTCGGATCCGCGCCGATGTGGTTGTAGTAGACCTCCGTGAGGATGAGGCTGTCGGGGACGAGCACAGTCCCACCGGCGGTCATCTGCCCCGCGTTCCCAACCTGATACCCATCCGAGCTCCCGGCAAGCTGGCCGTCGCAGTAGGTGTACGTGGCCTCGCTGTCGCCGGAGAACCGGTACGCGTAGTCGTACTCGCCGGGCACGGGCACGGTGAGCGAGACCATGTACTCGTCGTTGTTCTCCTCGGGCGCGACCGCGGTGTAGCCACCGTTGGGCATCGCGTCGATCCAGGTCCAGCCGGCGTCGACGGCGGGGTCGGTGCCGTCGGGGCCGTAACCGAGCTGGGCGCTGACCTCGGGGGCCAAGTCGTTGCTCGTGCTCATGTCGGTGAGCCCGGCGATGTACAGCCGGCCAAACACGTCGATGCTCGTCCCGGCATCCTGGACGATCGTGTCCGGGGACTGCGTGCGGCAGAAGTCGATCGTGTAGACCGTCGGGGCGATGCACTCGTCGTTGGCGGCGCCCGGCGTCCCTGTATCCGGGTCGAGGTAGACGTTCACCCCGGGGCACCAGTTTGCGCCGTCGTCGTTCGCCGCGGCGTCGAAGAAATCGGGGTCGAGGTTGAGGCTGACCCCCGCCGCGGGCGGGAACGCATCATAGTCGACGGTATCGATGACGACGCCGTCGCAGCTCAGCGTGATGATGTCTCCGTTGTTGGCGACGGCGAAGCTCTCGGTGTACGCGTAGTCCGGCGCGAAGCCTGGGTCCTCCATGCTTGCGGGCGCAAACGAGAGGTAGGCGTTGGGACCAATGACGAAGTCGCCGGCGATGACGATGACCTCTTCCCCCACCTGCCCCGAGACCTCGCACCCGCTGAGTTCATAGGTCTCGGTGACGCTGGGGTTGTGCAGCTCGAACCACTCCCCATCGGCATCGGACACCGCCGTTGGGTTTGGCATGATCTCGGTGATGATCACCTCACCCCCGGCGGGGAAGGGCACGCTGGTACAGCCAGCGGTGTCAAAGCCGCAGGCCGCATCACAGGCGAGCGTTCCGGCCGTGAAGCCCATGCCGAGGCTCAGGCAGGTGGCGTCGGCAAGGTTGACGCCGTCGCACTCCTCGCCCGTATCGATCGCTTCGTTGCCGCAGCTCTCGCACGCGGCGGTGTCGAACGTGCAGTCGTCGGCGCAGGCGAGGTCGCCGCTCACAAGGCCGAGGCTCGCGCAGCTCGCCCCACCGAGCTCGGCACCGTCGCACTGCTCGCGGCCGTCGAGCATCTCGTTGCCGCAGTCGACGGGGTCGCCGGTCGTGCTCGTGGTCTCGTCGCCGGTCGAGGACGTGGTCGAATCGGTATCCGTGCTCGGCCCGGTCGTCGTGTCGTCGGTCGTCGAACCGGTATCGGGGTCGTCGGTCGTGCTCGACGAGGTGGACGTGCTCCCGGTCGGGTCGATTGTGGTGGTGACGTTTGTCGGATCGACGGTCTCGCCGGTCGAGGATTCGTCGCCACCGGTGGACCCCTCGGAGGCGCCGGAGACATCGTCGCCACAACCGGCGGCGACCAACAGAAGAGCCCAAGAAATGCGTTGGAGGCGTTCCATCTAGGCCCCCGATCTATCCCGAGCCACGTCCCCGCTCAAGACGAGGACGCCCACGAATCAGGACTTGTCACCCATCCGTCACCGAGCCGACCGTGTGTTGGCGCCCTCCCCCGGCAGAGATTGCGCAAACCCACGCACGAGGTAACCGCGGGGTCCCAAGTTCGTCGCACGGACTTCGGTCCGCAGGTTGGTGAAGCGATACTCGCGTCGAGTCTGGGACAGCGGGCCGGTCGCCAGCGCGTCGGCATCCATTGCGCCTTGGGTATGCCAAGCCGCAGTGCCTCGACCCAGCTCCGCCTCCAGCGATCGCGCCATCGCGAACGCAGCGTCGGCGTCAGCGCTTCGAAACGACACCTCGACGTCGAGCAGTCGCGCATCGTCGTATTGCAGCATCACACGCGCCCCCGGGTGCCCGAGTAGTTCGCCTTCACAGCGGTCCTGAAGCAACGCGGCGCTCGGCGTGCACCGGAGTTCATTGTTCACCGACCACCGCTGCGCATCAGCTCGGGAGTCTTCTCCGGGCAGGAGCCCGCGAAGAACCTCCGAGGCCGCTCCGGCAGCCTCGCCGGCGAGAGGAGCGGTGAGTTGGGCACGCACTGCAGCGGCGACGGCGGGATCGAGTTCGTCCCCGATCGGACACCCTGGGGCCCCTTGAAGCCAGCCGAGCATCGGACGTCCCCATGGGGTATGCGCCGCGCCGACGAAGCCGAGGAACGCCGCGGCCACCCCACAAAGGGCCAGCGCGAGTTTTTGCGTGCGTGCCCGAGTCATCACAGGCCCACGATCGTGGCGACGAAGGCCGGGTCGACCAGCGGCGGCGCAAAACAAGCGGTGATCTCGGTCTCGGGTACACCGGCATCGGCCAAGACACCCACGATAATCCCCAAGAAGGCGTCGTATTCGTCTTGGGTGATGTCGAGGCCAGTGTGTGCATCGACCATCGAGGGGCCCGTATAGGCGCCCTCAGAGCACGCGTAGGCATCGGAGATGAACGCCGCGAGGCTGTCGATGAACCCTTGCACGGCCTCGTCCCCCGCAGCGACCAGCGGCGCGAAGTCGTCCATGAACAACGGGTCGGCCGCGGCCTGCATGACGATCTCCGCCGACACGGCCGGCACCGCGGCGCCGTACGTCGCGCAGATATCGATCTCGCACGTCGCCGCACTTCCCGTGCTTTCCTCGCCCCCTTCACTGCTGCTCTCGGCTGCAACGCTTGTGGACCCCAAGGTTGTCGGAGCGTCGGACGTGCTGCCGGGATCGGTGGTGGCGGAGCCCGTCGACTCGGCACCGGCGGTCGTCGCCTCCTCGCCCCCGTCGTCCCCACACCCGGTTGTCATGAATGCCGCGCAAAGCGGCAGGAGAAGCCATCGTTTCGATGCGTATTTCATCGTGTTTCTCGGCTCTCCACGGAGCCGCCGATCTCGCTACGAGGCGCCACGGCGTACGGATCGGAAGAAAGAATCCGGTGCTACGATGCAATCCGCATGAAGGTCGTCGTCACAGGGGGAGCCGGCTACATCGGAAGCGTCGCCGTCGAACAACTCGTGGCCGGTGGAGCAGAGGTCGTGGTCTTCGATGACCTCTCGTTGGGACACCGCGCGTCGGTCCACCCCGAGGCCACGCTCGTCGTCGGCGACCTGGGCGATCGCGCCGCTGTCGACGCGCTGATGGCCGAGCACGGCCCCGCCGCGGTGATGCACTTCGCGTCCCGTTCTCAGGTCGGTGAGTCCATGCGAAAGCCGTTCCTGTACGTGGGTGACAACGTGCGCAACGGCCTGAACCTCATCGAGAGCATGGTGGAGCATGGCGTGGAGCGCTTCATCCTCTCGTCGACCGCGGCCTTGTTCGCCGAGCCCCAAAGGGTCCCGATCGATGAACAGGAGCGCATCATCCCCGGCAGCCCCTACGGCGAGTCGAAACACATCCTCGAGCGGATCCTCCACTGGGCCGCGCAGGTGCACGGGATGCGCTACGCGTTCTTGCGCTACTTCAATGCCGCCGGCGCCAGCGGGCAGCGTGGTGAGCACCACGACCCTGAGACACACCTCATCCCGCTCGTGTTGCAGGTCGCGCAGGGTCGCCGGGACTCGATCACGGTGTTCGGAAACGACTACCCCACCCCGGACGGAACCTGCCTTCGTGACTACATCCACGTGATCGACCTGGCGCAGGCCCACATCCTCGCCCTCGAAGCCCTCGAGGAGCGCAGCCGCATCTACAACCTCGGCAACGGGACCGGCTTCTCGGTGATGGAGGTGATCGAAACGGCACGCAGGGTGACCGGCCACCCCATTCCCCATGTGATGGGAGCGCGGCGCCCCGGCGACCCCCCGGCGTTGAGCGCCGACTCGACCAAGATCAAGGCGGAGCTCGGCTGGACCCCTCGCTACCCCTCGCTCGAGGCGATCATCGAGACCGCCTGGGCCTGGCACAGCAAGTACCCGGACGGCTACGCGAGCTGACCGATGAAACACCGAGGGACCAAGGCATCACCGCCCGGCGCGGTCCATGGCTACGACTGGTACGACCCCGAGTCCGGTGCGGTCGACCTGTGCCGCCTTGCATCCCAAGCAACCCGTGTCGATCCTGCACCGTCGTTCTGCAGCCCGCCGCGCTGGCTGTGCGACGTCGGTATTCCCGCGAGCCTGCCCAATGCGACCTCGCTGGACCTGGCGCGACTCGAAGCTCGCGCCCGCCGTGCCTTCGTCCACGCCGCGGCAGCCACCCCGTGGCCGTAGCCGGACCCCTGCCCACGCGTTGCTCGCGGCAGCGTCCCCCAGCCACACCTGTAGCCGCGGGGGCAGAACGCCCCGCGAAGTCCGCATTCCACACGAGGGGGATCGCGGCCAAGCACGCGTAGTCTCCCCGATTTCGTGACTCTGGGCTTGGAGGACTGTTTGGCACGCAGCTCGCACCCGCGTGGGCTCAATGGACTTCAACGAAATGGTTCCGACGCTCGTCGACTACGGCGTCAAGATCATCGGCGTTCTCATCGGGCTGTGGGTCGCGTTCCGCATCGCCTCCTGGCTCGAGTCACAGGTCGTCAAGAACCTCAAGAAGCGCAAGTTTGACGAAGCGCTCACCCTGTTCTTCGGCTCCCTGTCTCGCTGGGGTCTGATCCTGCTCTCCGTCATCGCCCTGTTGGGGATCTTTGGCGTCGAGACCACAAGCTTCGCCGCCGTGATCGGTGCCGCAGGCCTCGCAATTGGACTGGCGTTCCAAGGCACCCTGTCCAACTTCTCGGCCGGCATCATGCTCCTGACCTTCCGCCCGTTCTCCATTGGTGACTACATCAAGTCCGGGGGCCAAGAAGGCGTCGTCGCAGAGATCGGCCTGTTCGTGACCGCGTTGGACACCCTCGACAACCAGCGCGTCATTCTTCCCAACTCCGCGGTCATCAGCGGCAACATCGTCAACGTCACGCACCACGACGCACGCCGGGTGGACATCAACGTGGGTGTCTCCTACGGCGCAGATCTCAAGCAGGTCCGCGAGGTCCTCGACAAGGCCGCCGCCGCGCTCGAGGGCCGGGCCGACAAGGGACACCAGATCTTCCTCGCATCGATGGGCGCCTCCTCGGTCGACTTCCAGGTCCGAATTTGGTGCAAGACCTCCGACTACTGGGACGTCTGGGACCGCGGCACCCAGGCGGTCAAAGAGGCCCTCGACGCGGCTGGAATCAGCATCCCGTTCCCGCAGATGGACGTCCACCTCGACAAGAACGCCGCGTAGCCCCGGCGCCCTTTGCCACACACCCCGCGCGCACCGGACTCCGCGGCGCCGCGGGATCGGTTCTTAGTAGTCGACGTCGAGGCGCAACATGATCTGCGCCACGGCCAGCGCGAGGATCAGGAGACCCGAGATCCCCCAGATCACCGGCCACGGGCCGCTGAGGTACTTGGAGCGAGGCCCGGTCTCGGCTTTCTTCGACGGCGCGGAGGCCTTCGACCGGCCCTTTTTGGCGGACTGTTTTCCCGACGTCTTCGTCTGCGGCGCGCCCGCGAGTGCCCGCGATTCTCGCTGCGCATCGATCAGCCTTGGATCGAGCTGCGCGGCCCGGTCGAAGGCAAGCAGCGCTTCTTTGCGACGTCCCTGATGCTTGCGGAGGTGGCCGCGATAGAACTGTGCGCGAGCCTGCACCGCATCGGGATCATCAGCACACGAGCCAATCGCGTCGTCCAGCGCTCGGGCCAGGCTTTCGCCCTGACGTTCTGCGTCGTTCCATACCGACCAGGCGAGGTCGAGTTCGACCGCAACGTCCCCAGGCTCCAGAACGTTGAGATCCTCCAGGGCCGCTACGGCCCGCTTCCAGCGACGATCCGAAACCGCCTTGCCCGCGAGGCTCCGGGAGACCATCCGTCGCTCATCCCGGGCAGCCGTGCGAACGTCATCGAGGGACTCGGAGACGTCCTCGCCCTCGACCTTCTTCTTGAGTTCCGCGAGCGCCCGATCGATGTCGCCCAGCGTCGCTTCTCGCGGCAGCGCCAAGATGTCGTACGGCGGTGCCCCGGCCCCGATCTTCGCAACCACGAGATCCTGCACCAGAGACCTCTCGCTGTGGCCTCCCCCACGGGTGACGTCCACCGGGAGGTCCGGCTCGGAGCCTGCCTCGACCAACATCTTGCACGCCCACAGCGTGTACAGAAGCTGGATGCCGCGCACCGCGTCCAGCCCCGAGATTCGCATCAGGTCGTCGAGCACGAACGACGGGCGACTGCCGAGCAACTCGAGGGTGGAGCGCTCACCGCCGTCGAAACCGAACCGGTCGCTGTACTTCGAGTACGAACGACTGATCTGAAGATCGATGTCCTCGAGATGCTCCAGCGCCTCCTCGGCTTGAGCAGGGCTGCAGTGCGTTCGAACGCCGTAGTTGATCGCTCGAAGCGTGCGCGCGGGGGTCAGTCCCTCCAGCACTTCGGGGTCCAGGCCGGGTTCATCGTGAAACGTGAGCTCGACGCTGAGACCGGCGGTGGCCAGCAGGCGATGTTCGCACTGGTCGCGAAGCGCCATCTCGAGCGTCTCCACATCGACCAGGCCCAGCGCCAGCGCGGCGGCCCGCGCGTCGAGGCTGTCGAGCCGAGCGTCGGCTCGTAGCTGCTCCGCTTCAGCGGGGACGAGCATGCCCGCGGACAGCAAG
>CAYGTG010000203.1:0-10164 GCA_964352485.1 uncultured Nannocystaceae bacterium
GAACACGATACCGGCACGGGTCCGGTTTCGAAACCGGGCCCGTGCCGGTATCGTGTTCGCGGTGGGTGGGCGATGGACAGCGATCGCATGCGCCGCGCTCGGCACCTTGCTCGGGGCGTGCGGCGCCGGGCCAACCTACGTCTGCAGCGCCGACGCACAGTGCGGCGCAGAGGGGGTCTGTGAGGCCGATGGAGGGTGCAGCTTCCCCGACCCGGCGTGCGAGAGCGGACGCCGGTTCGCCGAGTTCACCCCGGCTGGAAGCGTTTGCGTGCCCACCGCGAGCGGCGAATCGAGCTCGTCCACTTCGAGCAGCACATCCACCGAGCCTGGCTCCGCGACGCTCGAACCAGACGAAACCAGCGGGGGCATGGCCCCCATGGAGTCCAGTTCGACGTCCTTGGGGACCTCGGGTGGGTCGACCGGCGAATCAAGCACCGGCGCCTCGGAGGGGAGCACCACCGCAGAGGCCACGACCTACGACTTCTTCGATGACTTCGAGCGGCCCGACTCGGACGAGGTCGGCAATGGCTGGATTGAGAAGACCCCCGAGTCCTTTGCGCTGATCGACGGGGGCATTCGGCGGGTCGTCACCACGGGGTCGTACCCCAACAACCTCGTGTATCGACCCGACGGCGAGTGGAGCGACGCCGAAGCGACCGTAGAGCTCACCTGGCTCACCCTCGAAGGCACCGCCGCCAGCCCTCAGTGCGGGTTGCGAACCCAAGCCGAAGACATCGATGTCCCTGGATCAATGACCGGCTACCTGCTGTTCGTCAGCGGTTCGAGCGGGAACCTGACGATCACCCGGCAGATCGCCGGAAGCTTCACCCAGCAGCACATCGCGAAGATGACAGCGCCCGTAGAGGTTGGGCCACGGTATCGCCTCCGCCTGCGCGTCGCAGGCTCGAATCCGGTCCTCCTCGATGGATATCTGGAGCAGCTTGTCGATGACGCTTGGACCCTCCACACCGAGGTTCACGGTATGGACGACACCCCCGAGCAGATCATCCAGCCCGGCACGCTCGTCGTCGGAGGGCACGTCGAGACCGAGTACTGGACCTACGAGTCCGTGGGCCTGCAGAGCTTCGACGACTGAGGTGAATGCACGGGCCGACGGCACGTCCTTGACGCTGCCGAGCGCAGTGCTACGGTCCGGCGCGGCTTCGACCGAAGCTGTCACATCACCACTGCGACTCGACCAGCACCTGGAGGTGCACTTTGAGCCTCGAGAACACACCCACAACCACACGACCCCTGCACGAATCGCTCGATTCTGCGGGCCCGCGCGGTTCGGTCCAGCAAGGCAGAATTCATGCCGTGTCGTGACTGCACCGTGCTTGCCGCGAGAGCGGGCGCGTTTCGGTTGATGGTGGTCTCGGCTTCGGTCGCGGTCGTCCTCAGTCACTGAACACGCCCATCTCGGGTTCGATTTGGGATTTTGATGTTTGCGCGCCCGCCTCGGCGGTGACGTGCAGGGGCGCGTCTGCCATGGCGACTTCTCGGATGGGAGCAGTCGGACGCGAGGCCTGATTCCGCCAAGACCATCGTCAGCGCGGGGTCTTTGGGCCGATCAACCCACCATGCCGTCGACCATGGTCTTCGCCTTTGAGGCACGCGCCCGTTTTGTAACGGGAGTTGCGATCGCCGAGGGGGCAACGCCCAGGCCCGAACCGAACCTGGAGATCCCGGAATCCAGACGAAGGCTCTACGCGTGTTCGCAGCGGCATCTGGCTGCGTCCACCACTTCGAGCCCTCGCCTCGAATCCGAGAACACCTCGGCAGCAGCGCGAACCGGAGCCCTCCGCTCCGCGCCACCGGCCCGTCATCTCTGACGCGGTCGGCTTCGGCGTTGGTTGGTATCGTCCGATGACTGCCACGTATGAACGATCTCGAGCTCTGGGAGCGATTGAAGAACATCGACGACGCCGAGGATCTCGAAGGCCTCGCCGCGATGCTTCACGCGCTGTGCGAGCTCACGTCGCACCAACAGGCTCCCTTCTTGGGCTTCGTCGATTCACTGCTCGGTCATGCCTCGGGCCTCATGCGTGGCGCCGCCGTCTCGCTGCTGGGTGGCACCAAGGGACATGGTGGTGTCGAGCGCATCGTAGCCGCCCTCGATGATGACGACGCCGTCGTTCGAAGCCTGGCGGTGCGCGCCCTGCGGAAGACCTCCGGAACCTCGCCACAACGATGGACCCACGCCATCTTTCATCCACGCGAAGATGTCCGTCGTCTCGCCCTCCAGACCGAGCCCCCACGAAGGATGGAGTCGCTCGGAGCGTACCTGCGGGCGGACCCCGCTCTTCGCGAGCTCGCCCGCGAGTCGGCGTGGCCCAAGAATCCCAGCGGCTTGGTGTTCGACATGCTCCTGCGCGGGCATGTCGACGCGCTCGAGGCGGGAGAGGCCCTCGTTGGTGCACCGGCGGCCGACCTCCGCAGTCTCTTCGTCCACAGCGTTCGTCGCACCCCAGACTTCGTCGGAACGTGGCTGGCCGCGTTTGAAGAGGGCAAGTCGCTGCCCGACGAAGGACGCGACGTTCTCGACCTGTGGTGCCGCATCCACCAGGCGTGCGACGCGTTGCGAGAGCCGCTGAACCGAAAGCTCGCCGAGGTCGTTCTCGGCAAGGGCACCTCCCTGCGCACGAGGGCCGCCTTCTCGTTGCTCCTTCACGGACAGCGTCACGAACACGTCCCCGAGATGCTCAGGCTCGCGGCCGCGTGCCATCCGCCGATCCTCCGAAGCAACCGGCTGACGCTGTCCGAGCGCAAGACCGCGGTCCTTGGGCTGCGCGTGCACCGAGATCGCATCCCCCGCATCAAGCCTGCGCTGCTCGATGCCTTGCTGGCGAGCCCCGTTGTGGGTCGAGGCGCTGCGTTCGACCTCACCGTGGCCGCGATCCTGGCGAGCTTCGCACCCGGGCGAGGCATTGCAACCTTGAGAAGGATCGCCGGGGACGATGCACTCGTGGCCGCTGCCGTCGCGACTCCCGATGCATGGGCGACGCTGGCCGAGCTTCCCGATGACGCAGACAGAGGACCACAGTGGTTCATCCGCAGGATGCGCGCCGTCGATGCCGAATCGGCCACCGGCTTTGTCGCCACGGCGGCACCGCACTGGCTGGCGCTGTCCTGGGCCGCCAAGAACAACGCCAAGAACGACGCCAAGAACGACGCCCCGCCCACGCTGTTGGATCGAGTGCTCGCATCGCTCGACTCTCGAGCGGCCGCTGACGTCCTGATTCGGATCGCGACGCCACCAAGCAGCTCAGGTACGAAGAAGCAGCTCGCAAAATTGGTCGAGCTGCTCTCCGAGAAACTGCATGGCAACGACCTGCACCGCATCCTCACGGCACTCCTTCCAGCGGCAAGCGATGAGCGCACGCTCGTGGTGCTCCAAGACCTGCTGCACCACCGCGAAGTCCCCGAACTCGTCGCGGCGATCGTCGGCCTCGACGCTGCGACGCAAACGCGGTTTTGCACCCACGCCGAGACGCTGAGCATCCCCCGCGACACCGAGATGGCAATCGCGGCCGCGCTGGCTGAGCACGAGGTGCCCCACATCGCGCAGTGGGCCGCTTCGGTTCTCAGCCTGCTGCGCCGCAACGTCGCGACCACCCCCAAGCGAGTGTTCGGCGTGCGAGCGCTGAGCATCGCCGAGATGGACACGATCGCCACCGCCGCAGAGGCTGCACTTCCTGGCGCACTCGCCCCGGCCTTTGCGGCCCCTTGCCAGGGATTGTGTGCTGCATTGGCGCGTCGAGCCGCACCCGCGGTCCCCAGCATTCACGTCTGCGTGGCGCTGGTGGCCAGCGGAGACAAGCTCGAGGATGTCGCCGCGCAACTCGACCGCTTCGGCGACCCCACAGACGCGTTCATCGATGCGCTTGGTCCACTCGCGGTCGAGCTCTGGGAGAGCAACCCGACGCTCCCTCCCCTCGGCAACGCGCTCCTGCATCGGTGGGAGAAACACGGATTCGCGCTGCTGGCATGGATCGACGGCCTGCGAGGCGGTCTCGCCCAAGCACTGCGGCGCTCGAGCAGAGTCGACGAAGCCCTACCGCGTCGGATCCTTTGGGAGGGCATCTCCCGGGTGGTCCTGCTGCGACGCTACCGTCAAGGCGCCCGCATGCGGCCGTGGTCCACTGCGGAGGTCATGACGCTGCTCGTCGAGCACCTCGACACCGACGTTGGCGCGAGCGCGGCGCGAATGCTCGCTGCGTTTCACCTGACGAGCTTCGCAGCCCAACACTTGGACCGACTCCGCGACCGTGTCGTGATGCTCGCTCCCGACATGGATGCGGCGACCCGGCGAGAGCTCGAGCGCTGGGTTCGCATCGACGGGCTTGGAGCTCGGGCCACGCCAGCCCGGCGGCGCGTGGTGAAACTGGGCGACGACCGCGTGGCGACGATCCGTTCGTCGTCCGATGTCGCGTGGCTGCTTCGCTCCTGCAGCTCCGCGAACGAGGCGGTCATTCATGAGGCCGCGCTGCGCTTGATCGCGCTCGGCGGTGCCGGCCAGCGTGCGTTGGCGCGGCTCCTCGTCGAGCCGCCCTCCGAGACCGCACTGCTCGTCGTCGCGCAGAGCGTCAGCCTCTGGGACGACCACGACGCGCTCACTCAGGCACGCGAGCTTGCCCGCAGCCACGCAACCGCGCCACAGCGACGATTCCGCATCGCGGTGGCGCTTCACATGCTCCCGGAGTCCGGCTGGGGCGCGATCGCACTCGCGGCTTCCGCTGCCCCGAGCCCAACGCCCTGGCTTACCACCAAAGACTGGGACCTCCTGACGAAGCTCGTGCCCGACGAGCGCACGTTGTGCACAGCCCTCGCCGGCTCGGTGCATCCGCACGCCTACCAACGCGCAGTGACCTGGCTCCTCGAACACGGGGGGGACGATGATCCGTCGCTTTCGGCGCTTCGAGGATTCCTGCACGCGGGTCTTCATCGGCCGGCCTACCTCCGACGCGCCGCCGCCCGCCGCTTGCTGGAGCATGGGGATCGCAGCGGTATCGTGGTGTGCCTGGGTCAGGTTCTCGACGCCGAGGAACGGAGCTACCGCTGGCTCTACGACCGCGCCGGAGGTCGGTCTCAACGCAACGTCGTCGTGCAACATGCGTTGGATGCCGCGCTCTTGGGCGGTCCGGACTTCTGCACCGAGGATCGATGCCTCACGCTCGTGCGCTCGAAGGCCATCGAGGCGGACATCCGCGATGAGGCGCTGCAGCGCATCTTGCTGCATGGCCAAGACCCGAAGGTTCGTGAAGCCCTCGTCGCCGAGGTCTCTCGCGGTCCGCTGCGGGACGCAAAGCTCGGCCAGGTGTCGGAGCTGTTCGCCTGGGGCGTCCGCAAGGGTCGCGAGCTGACGGGCCACTTTTTCTCGGTGCACATGACCGACCGCCGCCAGGACCTCGGCTACACGCGGATGACGCAGAACACGATCTACGTCTCGCCGCTGCCGCTGCTGCGCGGGGACCGACACGGCAAAGACGTCGTCGAGGCACTCATCCTCCACGAGTACGGCCACCACCTGTATCACCGGGACCCCCAGTCGCAGCGGATCTGGAAGCGCGCGGTCAAGGAGGGCATTGGCTCGATCCTCAACCTGGTGGCCGACGAGCACCTCGAGCGACGCCTGCGAGCGGTGGATGCCAGCTACGGCGATCGACTCAAGCGCCTGGCGGCCTACGCTTTTCAGCACACCAACCGCGAGCTCGAGGTTCACAAGCTGCTCCAGATGCTGCAGTCGTCCGCGTTCGAGGCTCTCTCGGCTCGCCCGCTTGGCGTCGCTTTCGATGCGGCCAGCGTTGTCGTGGACAGCGGCCTGGTGCTGCGCGAGCTCGATCGTCGTGGCCATCCGTTCGCTCGCTTTGTCCGCGCGATGCGGATGGGCCTGGGCAACCGGCACGAAGACCCGCTGCTGGCTCGAGCCCTCTCCCTATTCAAGGGAGGCTTCCGCCACAAAGACATGCGCGGGCTGTACGAGATCGCCATCGAGCTCTCGCTGCTCTATGGCTCGCAGAGCGAGCTCGCGGAGGCCTACGGCGGACATGAGTCGTTGGAGTGGGGCGAGCGAGAGGGTTCGGTCCACGGCAGCGGCATCGGTGACGCCGAGGTTCAGCAGGAGGTTGAGCGCATTCTCAGGCCCCCCAGCGCTTCAGCCACAGGGGCAAAGCCGGGTCGGCCCGGCGCGCTGCAGATCAACGTGGGGTCCGACGCGGGCTTTGCTGAGATTCATAAGGTCGAGCGCGTGAAGCCCGACCGAGATCATCATCGGCGACTCGCGGTCGAGGTGCGACGCTACGCGTTCAGGCTGCGAACCTACTTCGAAGAGATCGGACTCGCCCTCGTCCCGCGGCGGGCGCGTCTGCGAGGCCGGTCCTTCGACCGCACGCGCCTGAAGGCGGTTGTCACCAGGCGAGACCCCCGCATGCTGGTCGCACGCGAACTCGAGGTTCATACCGACCTGTTCATCGGCGTGGTCATCGACTGCTCGGGTTCCATGTCTGCGGGCGGAAGCATGGACAAGGCACATCGATTTGGCGTGCTGCTGGCCGAAGCGGCGCGTGGTCTCGCCGGGATCGACGCGCGCTTCTTCGGCTTCACCGACCGGGTCATCTACGACGCGGGCGACGAGAGCAGCTGCGCCGTGACCACCCTCGAGCCCGGAGGCGGCAACAACGACGCCGCGGGCCTGTATCACGCTGCATCGGTGGCGGCGGCGTCGCGTCGCAAGGCCAAGATCTTGATCATGATCTCGGACGGACTGCCCACCGAGTGCTCGACCCAGGCGCTGCGCAACCTCGTCGAGCAGCTCACCCGGCGCAAGGGCATCGTGTGTGCGCAGGTGGCCGTACGCCCGCTGACCGAGGTCTGCTTTCCTCACTACATCGAACTGCTCGACCCCGAGCTCGACCGCGCCGTTCGGCGCTTCGGCGAGATCATCTCCGGCCTCGCCCGCCGCGCCCTCGGACGCTGACCCTCACGCGAGAGACGAATCATGGCAGGACAAAAGTGGAAGATCGATGACCTCACCGTCGGCAAGGTGCTGGAGGCGGTGTTCTGGCCCAACCCCCAGGAGGACTCGAAGCACAAGCTCCGAGCGACCCACCTGGACGGACGACGTGCGCCCAAGGTGGTGCTGAGCCCGGACAAGCGCATCGTCGCCGGGGCGCCTTGCATGGTGCGCATCGCCGCGATCAACAAACCCGAGCGTGAAGATCGTGGATCGATCGAAGTCGAGTACGTCGGACCTGCACCGTTCCGCATCGAGGGCGTCTACCTCGACCCGATCATCAGCAAGAAGCTGCAGGTGCTGCTCGAAAGCGGCCTCAACATCTTGCTCGACGGTCCGCAGGGTTGCGGCAAGACGGTGCTCGCCCACGCCATCGCCACCACGCTCGGCATGGAGTTCGTGTTCTTCAACTGTGGTGCCGTCGTCGAAGCCACTGACTTCTTCGCCACCATCCAAGTGCGTGCGTCCGAGAGCGGCGCTCCGGTCACCGACTTCGTGAAGACCGACGTTCTGGTGGCGCTCGAGGAAGCCCACGCCAGCCCAGAGAAGCGCTACCTCGTGTTCCTCGACGAGCTCAACCGCTGCCAAGAGACCGCCCGAAACGCGTTGATGCCCGCGCTCGACAGCACCCGGAAGGTCTTCCACCCGATCGAAAACAGCTTCATCGACATCCCGGCCAACGTCCAGTTCGTGGCCGCGGTGAACCGCGGCAGCCAGTTCTCGGCAACCTTCGGCATCGATGCCGCACAGCTCGACCGATTTGCCCCGCTGCAGATGACCTACCTGCCGCCCACCGAAGAGGTGAAGCTGCTGCAAGGTCGCCACGAAGACCTCCCCGTCGCGGTCATCGAGCACTGCGTTGCTGTGGCCGACGCGGTTCGAAACAGCGACGACCTCCCCGCGAGCTTGTCGGTCCGCGCAACCGAGGAAGCCTGCATCTACATGAAGCACCCCCTGTTTGCCGGTGACGTCAGCAGCCTGCCGGAGGTGCTCAAGAGCAGCTTCTGCGGCCGGTTCTCGGGTCGATGGGACGATGTTGGTAGCGACGCCGGCGCAGTGTGGGCGATGGTAAAGAGGGTCCTGCGCGAGCGGAAGATGTCGGTGCCCGAGGACGGGTGACGCGGCCTCCGGCGAAGAACGACGAGGTCCTCGCTCAAACCTCCGTGGGCATGATGAACACCTCGCGCACGTTCACCCGGCGCGGTGCGTCCAACGCGTGCATCACCGAGGCCGCGATGTCCTGCGGCATGAGCTTGTCCGGCTTGGGGTTGTCGAAGAAGGGGGTGTTCACCATCCCCGGCGAGATCGTGGTGCAGCGCCCGCCCCACTTGGCCATCTCGCCGGCCAGGTTGGACCCGAAGCCGTTCACAAACCACTTGGACGCGCTGTAGATCGACCCGGCGGGGTTCATCCGGCCCGCCACCGATCCGGTGACCACGAAGTGGCCCTTGGTCTCTCGCAGGTGCGGAAGCGTTGCCTTGGCGGTCCACAACACGCCCATGATGTTGATGTCGATCATCTTCCGCCACTCTTCGGGATCACCGTTCTCGGTGCCCGGCGTGTTGACACCAACGCCCGCGTTCGCGAACGCCGCGTTGAGCTGCCCCCACCGGGCCACCGTCTGCTTCACGGCAGCTTGCTGGGCCTCGAGCGAAGTTGCGTCCCCGGGGATCACCTCGACGTGCTCCGCCCCGAGTTCTTCACGCAGCGCGTTCAAGGGTTCTTCGCGCCGCGCCATGAGAGCGACGGACCACCCGCCGGCCACGGCCGCCCGAGCGGTTGCTTGTCCGATGCCACTGGAGGCTCCGGTGATGAAGAGTGTTTTGTTGGCCATGATTCGACGCTCCTGAATCGACGCTACGTCAACGCTCGGGCGAGTGCTTCGCCCACGGCGGCCGCGGATGGGGGGTTCTGCCCGGTGATGAGCCCGCCATCCTCCACGACGAGCACGCTCCAGGCCGCCTTCTTTCGATAGGTCGCACCCTGCTCCATCATCACTTCCTCAAGCAAGAACGGAACCTTGTCGAGGGTCTTGCCCGCGACCTCTTCCTCCCGCGTGAATCCGGTGACCTCCTTGCCTTCGATCAGCGGCTTGCCGTCGGCGGTGTGGATACGATGCAGGGCGGCGGGCCCGTGGCAGACGGCCGCAATCGGTCGCCCCTTCGCATGCAACGAGGTTGCAATGCGGTGGCTATCGGCGTCGTCGACCAGGTCGAACAGCAGTCCGTAGCCGCCGGGGTAGTACACAGCAGCGTAGGCGTCGGGATCGATCTCCGAGAGCCGCTGCGTGGACGCGATGCGGGCCGCGAACTTTGGATCGGCCAACATGTCGCGGGTGAGGTCGTCCGCGTCCGCCCCGTAATAAGGCAGGGCGCCACCCGCGGGCGAGGCGAGTTCCCAAGAGATGCCCTTGTCATCGAGCACGTGCAGCGCGTGGGTGAGTTCGGGAAGATAGGTGACGTTGGGCTCTCCGGCGAGTTCGCCGTGACTGCTGACGATGACGAGAACTGGGTTTGCCATGGGTTCGCCGGCAAGCTTGGGGCTTCTTCCGGATAGAGCAACCCCTGCTGGCTCTGCTTCTTTCGAAGGAACCGCTGCGGAAGCCATGCAGACGGTGAGCCCCGATACCCCTGCGTCGATGGCCGTGGCTGGCGGGCCGAGCCGACGAGCTGATGAACCTACATCGCTGGAGCGAAGCTTGCAGGCGCAGCCGGCTGCTGCACGCCGCCGGCGATGTACTGCTGCACCACCGCGCCCACCTCTTTCTCGAGCGCACGCTGCTTGCTGAACACGAAGATCAGGTACAGCACGATCGGGATCAGAAACCCGAGCAGAACGACGCACAGCATGAAGACCATCTGAAGGCCCATCGAGCCGAAGTTGCCGACGACGAGGACCTTGTTCTTCTTGACCACCACGTTGGCCCCAACCCAGCCGCTCTTCTTGACGACCAAGAAGGACTGCCGCGGAACAACCTCGAAGGCTGGAAACGCCTGTTGCAGGTAGGCTTGAAGAGCGAGCTTGTCGACGGGTGTGTTTGTGGGCAGCTTCATGAGGTGGTGTCCACGAGGACAAGACGGACGAGTGCAGCCTCAGTTGCACCGTTCGTCTCGAGAATCCAACCCCGAAGCGGGCCCGCCCTGCGAGCCCAT
>CAYGTG010000204.1:0-1504 GCA_964352485.1 uncultured Nannocystaceae bacterium
TCTCCGCGATCAGGGTAGTCTGTGCGTTCTCGTCGTCGTCGATGACCTCGCGCAGTCGTTCGACGATGGTGATCAGAGTTCGGACGGTCTCATCGTCGGGGGCGTGGCTGTCGACGTCGGCCAGCAGCACGACGCGTCGCGCGAGCGGGACGTCGGCCCGGCTGAGAAATGCCTCGTCGTCTTCATCCGAGTGCTCGCGGTAGTAGATGCGCGCAAACTCGGGGTCTCGAAGGAACGGCGGGGGCTCGGCATCGCGGCCGACGACGACAAATTCTCGCTGCTGCCGGGCGCGTTTGCGAAACTCGCGCAACCCGCGAACGCTGAAGAGTCGCGCTCCTGTCGGCACGAGCTTGCGGTATTCACCGACGACCTCATCGAGCAGGGCGCGCGTGGGGGTAGTGAGATTGAGGAGGACGGTGTGCCCCTTGAGCCCCGCGGAACGAAGCTGACCCAGCTCCATGAGCTCGGAGACGGCATCACTTCCGATGCCGATCAAAACGCTGACCAAGAACAGGCCGAAGAACGTCAGTGAGATGCTGACAACCAGTGTCCCGGCGTCGTGTGGCGATGCCAGCATGTTTCCGGGATCACCGATCTGGCGGACCGCCCAGTACATTCGCACCCAGAAGTTGCGGTCGTGTAGGTCTCCGACCTCACCGTCTCCATCAAAATCGTCGCCCACGGAATCCGTGACGTGATCGAGCAGGACACTGCCTGCAAAAGACATGATGCCCACCGCCGCGAACATCAGCGTGATCTGCCGCGCTCGCTCTCTGCGCTGCAGCACGTTCCAGAGATCGCTGACCAGTGGTGCCCAATAGCGCAGCAGCATCACTGTGCGGGTCAGGCGGAACAGCCGCAGCCAGCGAGTCTTCTCTCCGACCGAGAAACCCAGACTGCTCCACGGGAGAAATGACAGCAGGGCGACGAAGTCGACCAGCAGGAAGAACGCGTCGCTGCGGCGAGGAAGGGCCCATCCCGAAGCGGCAGGATCGTTGCGCTTGCCGAGGTTGTCCGACCGACACGCCAACACGAGCCGCGCGAAGAACTCGGGCACGAACGCGATGAGGAACGCGACGTCATTGGCGTGCATCCACTCGTGCGGGGTGAGGCTGATGATGATCAGCAAGCTGAGAATCACGCGGGTGGCCAGGTGATTGAGGATGAACTCGACCTGGCCGACCCAGCCGTCGCGGCGCGCGGTGTGGCGGGACACGGCGCGAGGATAACGCCACGGGGCGGTCTGGACGCGAGGGCCGACGCGTCATGCGCGCGACAGCCTCTGGAGAGCCTGCTACAAAGGGCCTGTGAGTTCCGCTTCCCAGCTCTTCGCCCGTCAGGCCGACCTGGCAGCGGCGCCCTTCTTGCCCACCTCGCGGGCGGAGATGGACGCGCTGGGTTGGGACGCTTGCGATGTGGTGCTGGTGACCGGCGATGCCTATGTCGACCACCCCAGCTTCGGGATGGCGATTGTCGGTCGGACAACCTCGGCAAGCGCAACGAT
>CAYGTG010000204.1:1514-6369 GCA_964352485.1 uncultured Nannocystaceae bacterium
GCGCAAGGCCTGCGCGTCGGCATCGTGCCGCAGCCGCGGTGGCACGACACCACTGACGTCGCTTCGCTCGGCAAGCCGCGTTTGTTCTGGGGCGTGACCGGCGGAAACATGGATTCGATGGTCAACCGGTACACCTCAGACCGGAAGATCCGTCGTGACGATGCGTACTCGCCGGACGCGGCGGAGGGGCTTCGGCCCGACCGCTGCACGCTGGTCTATGCGCAACGATGTCGGGAGGCATTCCGAGACGTCCCGATCATTCTTGGAGGGATCGAGGCCAGTCTGCGCCGCATCGCGCACTACGACTACTGGTCGGACAAGGTTCGGCGGTCGGTCCTGACCGACGCGAAGGCCGACCTGCTGATCTTCGGCAACGCCGAACGAGCACTCGTCGAGGTGGCGCAGCGACTGCGAGATGGCGAGGCGATCGACTCCATTCGCGACGTGCGCGGCACGGTCTTCATGCGACGCGGGTTGCCGCAGGGATGGACAGAGCTCGATTCGACGCAGCTCGATGCACCCGGGCCCGTGGGACCCGTCGCCGATCCGTACGCGAGCGCGACGGAGACCCCCACAACGCCCAAGCCCGAGCTGGTTGGGATTCGGCGGCGGACGAAGATCGCCGCGCAGCGGAACGACCGCACGAAGACGGCGGTGCGCCTGCCCTCGTTCGAAGCGGTTCGCGATGACGCCGTACTCTACGCTCACGCCTCACGCGTGCTGCACCTGGAGGCCAACCCGGGAAACGCCCGTGCCCTCGTGCAGGCGCACGGCGACCGCGACCTCTGGCTCAACCCGCCGCCGATCCCCCTGAGTACCGAGGAAATGGACGCGCTGTACGAGCTGCCCTTCGCTCGCGTGCCGCACCCGCGCTATGGAGACGCAAAGATCCCCGCGTACGAGATGATCCGCTTCTCGGTCACGATTCAGCGCGGGTGCTTCGGCGGTTGCTCATTTTGCTCGATCACCGAGCACGAAGGCCGCGTGATTCAGAGTCGCTCGGAGGACTCGATCATCCGCGAAGTCGAGCGCGTGCGGGACATGACCCCGGGCTTCACGGGGACCATCTCCGACCTCGGCGGCCCGACGGCGAACATGTATCGGCTCGCCTGCAAGTCCAAGGCGATCGAGGCGGCGTGTCGCAAGCCGTCGTGCGTGTATCCGGGCATCTGTTCAAACCTCAACACCGACCATGCGCCGCTGATCTCGCTGTATCGCAAGGCCCGGGCGCTGCCGGGCATCAAGCGGGTCATGATCGCTTCGGGGGTTCGCTACGACCTCGCGGTCGAGTCTCCGGAGTACGTGCAGGAGCTGGTCGAGCACCACGTCGGCGGCTACCTCAAGATCGCTCCGGAGCATGTCGCCGAAGGTCCGCTTTCGGCGATGATGAAGCCGGGCATCGGGACCTACGAACGCTTCAAGACGATGTTCGATCGAGCGTCCGAGCGCGCAGGCAAGAAGCAATTTCTCATCCCGTACTTCATCGCTGCCCACCCCGGTACCCGCGTCGAGGACATGGTCGAGCTGGCGGTGTGGCTCAAGACCAACGGGTTCGAGGCGGATCAGGTGCAGACGTTCTTGCCCTCACCGATGGCCAGCGCGACCGCGATGTACCGTAGCGAGAAGGACCTGTTGCGCGGCGTGAAGCGGGTCGGCGGTGATCTTCACGTGCCCAAGGGGCTGAAGATGCGAAGGCTGCACAAGGCGTTCCTGCGCTACCACGACCCGGAAAACTGGCCTCTTTTGCGCGCGACCTTGCAGCGAATGGGGCGGGGCGAGTTGATCGGTAACGGTCCGGGCGCACTCATTCCCCGCACCCAGCCCGCACCCGGCGCACGGCGTCCGCGCCCCGGGGCCCCACGTCCGGGCTCGGCGCTGACGCAGCACACCGGACTCCCGCCCCGAAACGACGGCTCGTCCAAGGCGGGTCGCAAGCGCAAGCGCAAGCGGAAGCTCCGAGCACCCAAGTAGCCGCGGCGCCTGCTACGGGTCGAAGGGTTCTCGAGCGCCGTACTCCAGCAGCGTGTCGGTCATCGACGCGTACTGGACCCGGATCCAATCGTGCGACCGAACCACGTTGCTGACTCGAACCTCGTCGATGCCGCCACGGAGCCACCTCCCCACGCGCACCTGTGTGTCTTCCGAGCCGGGAATGAACTGCGTCGTAGTGGCCCCCTCGAGCGCGTCATTGACGTACAGCGCGGCGACTGTGCCATCGAACGTCCCCGCAAGCATGGTCCACTCGGCTTCCGGGACGGGCTCCGTGCCGAAAACGTTGTCTTGAAGCGGTCCGGGAATCAGCTGGGAGAGGTTGAAAAACGGACGAGGCTGGAGCGTTGAGTTCGTATCGACCTGGCCGCGCACCGCGTTGAGGCGATATCCAGGGAGCTTTCCGAGCAGCTCTCGGTGTCGGGCCTGGAGGTCACCGTTCCATGGGAGGACTCCAGCTTCGTTCTCCTCCAGGCGGACCCAGCCAAGAATCGACAGCGGCTGGCTTCCAAAAAGATCGAGCGATGGGTCCGACGCGAGGAGCGCTCCGTCTCCGGACTTGTCGGCGTACGAGCCGAGGAACGACATGGACTCTACGACCTCGGTGTTGGGGTCAGCGCTCAGCGTGATGCCTGTGACCGAGTCCGTGAACACAGGAGGCGTTCCGGCGCCGTTGTCGAAGTGGAAGACCGCAACGTAGCCGGCCGTCCAGACCTCGGCGGCTTGCAGCGAGTCTCGGACATCGGGGCAAGCGGTGCCGCTGACAGCCTCGATCTGCGGGTCGGATCCACTCATCATCTCGGGCACCCGGACCCAGACGATTCGGCCGGGCTCCTCGTGCTCGTGCGCGAGGAGTTGGCCGTCCTGGTAGAAGCGCAGGTTGTCCGCATTCAAGTCGGGGCCGAGCCGCGAGGTCTCGATGCGTACGGGGACGTTGGTCAGGCGGCTTCCGAAAGGGAGGACGTCAGCGATGGAGATCGGGGTCGACCAGCAGCGAGTGTCGTGTCCAGCATCGAGCGGCGTGTCGGCGGTGGTTCCATCCTCCGCGGAGGTGGGTCCCTGGGAATCGTCACTGGTTTGCAGGCTCGAATCCGACGCGGCGGTCGTGACCGACGCGCCCAAGGTTGTTGTGCTGGAGGTCGTGGCCTTGCCGCTCCCGCTCCCGCTCCCGCTCGAGTCGCTGTACGCCGGATTCTGCGCCGTACACGACAGCAGCACGCTGGTGCTCAGGCCGACGAGGGGAAACCGCACGCTTGCATCGTACCAGCGGATCGGCGACCCAACGCGAAGGGGTGGCTGCTCAGGGTTTCTCGTTGGCCTCGACGTCGATGACATCGGGGGTGGCTTCGCCGCCCTGCGGCGCCTCTGACCACGCCGCCGAGGCTGCCGCACCGACGAACCCGGCCGGAGTCATGGGCTGCAGCGCGAACCGCTTCTCGACGTATCGGCCCAGCACGCCCGCCACGGCCCGGCGTGCCGGTGGGATGAGCATCGCGATCCCGAACAGATCGGTGAGCACCCCGGGGGTCACCAGCAGGATTCCGCCGACCAGAACGAGCAACGAAGACACGAGCCCTTCTTTGGGAAGCTCGCCGCGCTGCAGCGAGGCCTGCCACTCTCCAAGGACCCGTCCGCCCTCGCGCTTTGCGAGCGAGGCTCCCAGCAGTCCGGTGGTGAGGACGATGGCGATGGTCGCGCCAGCGCCAAGTGCGCCGCCGAGCTGGATCAGCAGATAAAGTTCGACAGCGGGGACTACTGTGAACAGGAGGAAGAGCTTGCCGAGCACGACAGATGCAACGTAGCAGGCGTGGCGAGCATGCTGACCACAGGGGGTTGACGGGTGCTGCTGTTGTTTTATAGTTGACCAGTCGTCTCGTGATGAAGACCGTCCAACCAGACCGGGGGCCCGCATGGGTCGCGTGAGTGACGCGCGAGCTCGCATCTTGCGGGCCGCCGCCGAGCTCATTCACGACCGCGGCTACGCGTCCGTGAGCGTCTCGGACATCTGCGGCTCTGCCGGCCTGAAGAAGGGCAGCTTCTACCATTTCTTCCCCAGCAAGCTGGAACTCGTCCTGGAGACGATCGATCAGTTTGCCGCGGGGCAGCGCGAGGCGGTGCGGTCCATGATCGCCAGCCCTGGCAGTGCTCGAGAAAAGCTCACCCAGATGTTTGCGGCGGCCTCTGGTGGGAACAAGCAGTGCCAAAAAGACTGCGGAGCCATCCGGGGCTGCCCCATCGGGAACTTGGCGCTGGAGATGGCCCACCGCGAGCCTGCGATCGCTCAAAAGCTCAAGCAGGTGTTCAACCAGTGGCGCGCCGGGGTCGAGAGCGTCCTGCAGGCGGGCGTTGCGGCGGGTGAGTTCGAGGTTGACGATCCTCGCGCCGTTGCGGAGAGCCTGATCGCGTTTGTGGAGGGGTCCATCTTGCTCGCGAAAGCGACGGGCGACACCGCGGTCTTCGATCGCCTGGCCAAGGGCGCCGAGGCGATTCTCGAGGGGGCGGTTCGGACCGCTGAGGCGTCGTAGAGCCGGTTTTTGAATTAAACCGACCAGTCAACTTGCCAAACGCAGAACCGGATCCAAGCTGCTTGCACCGAAAGGCCCGCCCATGACTGAGACACTCGAAACCGCGCGCACCTCCCACCGCCCAATGGGGGGCCTTCAGGAACTCCAGGAACTGATGGAGCGCTACATCGACGGGGACCAACGCGCTTTCGCAGCCCTTCACCAGCGGTTGTACCCGCGGGTTCGTGCTCGACTGGGACGGATGGTCCGTGACGACGCTCTGGTCCAAGATCTGGTCCAGCAGACGTTCCTGCGCGCGCACCAGGCTCGGCATCGGTACGAGACCGGCCCCGGCGCAGGAG